>DASXBH010000120.1:0-11170 GCA_036491775.1 Candidatus Acidiferrum sp. | reverse complement strand
CTGCGGAGAGCGCATCCGTATCCAGTCAGCGAACGGAATGGGAACAGCGCAACCAAACCCAGTTACAAGTTGTCGAGAAGGCACGCACGGAATCAGTCGCGGTAACTTCGCGGGTGGAAGATTTAGTCAAGCGCGCAGCGTACCGCACCCAACAAATCTCAGAATCGGAAGCGCGCATGGCTGCCTTGCGCCGCGCCGCCACCGAAGCCGGCAACAACCTGCTGCAATTGCACGGCGAACAGAAACAAGCCGAAGAAGCCTTGATTCACCAATCTGAATCATTGCACAAGCAGGAAGCGCGAGAGACGGAATTGCTGGAAAGCTCGATTCGCATTCGCGACGACGCCGATCAAGCCGCTCAAGATTGGCAAAATGCCACCACCCAACTGGCCGCGTTGCAACAAAAAGCCACTGAAGTCCAGACGAGAATCGTGGAACTACGTGCCAAGCGCGAGGAGACTTCCAAGGAAGCAGATGCGCTACGCGATTCTCTAGCGGGCGTTCGCGCGCGTCATTCCACGTTGACGCAGGTTTTGAACGATCACTCGTACACCGGGGAAGCCGTACAAAAACTTTTCGCTGCCAATGAACGTCATGGTGGAGAAAATTTCCGCGCGGTGGGCGTGCTCGCCGACTACGCCGAAGTGCAGGAGCAACACGAAGCGGCATTCGAGCAATACATGCGCGACGAACTCGAGTACGTGGTCGTGGAAACCTACGACCATGCGCGCGCGGGTGTCTCCATGTTGCAGAATGAAGTTGGCGGACGCGCCACGTTCTTCGTGGACTCGCTGCGCAATCTGAAACTGGACGAGTACGAGCCCATCATCCACTTCCGCGTGGAAGATGGCGTGATTTCCCGCCTGGATAAGTTGGTTGAATTCCGCGACCCGCTGGGCCCCGCTGCGAAGCAATTCCTGCCCCGGCTCCGCTCCGGATATCTAACCAATGGCGCTGTGGCCGCTGAAAAACTGGCGCGCGAATATCCGCAGTACGCCTTTGTCACTCCCGAAGGCACCTGCTATCAGGGCCGCATGGTCACCGGCGGCCGCCCGGATGAGGCTGGCCCGCTGGGCATGAAGCGGCAACTCCGCGTGATGGATTCAGAAATGATCCATTTGCAGGATCGCACTCACTCAGTGCAAGCCACACTCGAAACGCTGGCCGCCGAACTTCGCATGTGCGAACAAGCCCACGAAGAACTGACCGCTCAGCAACGCGAAGCAGAACGAAATCTCTTTGCCACCAAGCACCGCCACGAGCAGACACAAAGCGACCTAACGCGCTTGGGCCTGGACCTGGGCGTCTGCCAGAACGAACTGTCGCGCTTGCGTCGCGAAATCGAACTGGTCCGGCAACGCGCCGAGCGCGCCAAACTCCAGCACGAAACCGCTGCTACCAGCCGCGCCGAAGCGGAAGCGGAAAGTGCCAGGCTGGCAGGCGAAGTCACCCAACTGCGCGACGCCGTTCAATCCGAGCAGGAAGAGCTGGGTGTCGCTAAGGCGGACCTGGCCACCATGAACGAACGCCTCGCCTCTGCGGAAGCGATTGCGGTTCGTCTGCAAGAAGAGCACGCCGACCTGGATCGACGCGAAGCCGCACTGCGCCAGCAGGAAGCATCCATCAGCGAAGAAACTGCCGCGATGGCCAAGCAGACCGAAGAGCTCACCGTGCAACTCGAGGGTTTGCGCACCGAAAAGCTGCGGCTGGAAGCCCGTCAGAAAGAACTCGAATCGGAATGGGATGCCGCTCGTACCCGCGTGACCCAGGCCGAAGATCATCTCCGCATGGCGCGCCAGACGCTGCAGGAATTGCGCGAAGAGCGTGGCAAATTTGAAATTGATAAGGCCAAGAACGATTCAGACCGGCAACATCTACGCGAAACTTGCATCGCCGAAGTAAATGCGCAGCCTGAAGACTTAATAGCCTCCGAGACCGCATTTATGTCCGGCGAAGAACTGGCCACCGCCGAAGCCAGCTACCGCGAAATGAAACAGCGCATCGAAAACATGGGCGCAGTCAACATGATGGCTCTCGAGGAATTCAACGAATGCGAGCAACGCTTCACGTTCCTCACTCGCGAACGCGACGACCTGCTGCAATCCATCGCCGACACGCAACAGGCCATCAAGGAACTCGACATCATCACCAAGGAACGCTTCGAGCAAGCCTTCACCGCGATCAACACCAATTTCACCACCGCCTTCCAGACTATTTTCGGCGGCGGCACCGCGGAAATGCGCCTAACCGAAGTGGACAGCTCCGGCGACGCGGGTATCGACATCGTCGCCTCGCCACCAGGCAAGCGTCTGCAAAACGTGTTGCTGCTGTCGGGCGGCGAAAAGGCCATGACCGCACTGGCGCTACTAATCGCGATTTTCCGCTATCAGCCCAGCCCCTTCTGCATCCTCGACGAAGTCGATGCGCCGCTGGACGAAGCCAACGTCGGCCGCTTCACCCGTTTGATCAGTGACATGAGCGCGCAAACGCAATTCATCGTAGTCACTCACAATCGCAAAACCATGGAAACCGGCAGCGTCCTTTACGGCGTCACCATGCAGGAGCCCGGCGTTTCTAAACTAGTCAGCGTCCGCTGGGAAGGCGACCAGGAAAAACCAACCAAGCAGCGCGCCGCCACTGCTGCATGAAATAAAATTCGTCCTCCAAATTCCAGGGCGGAGCAATCCGCCCTTCTTTTTTCTCGCAAAAATTTCAACTTGACATCCCATCCGCAATATCTTTGCTCCTCTTGAACTGCGACGGTCGTCACATTGACATCGCCACGCCGTGGGATAGAATGCCAAACACTTTCCGGGGGATCGATGGGTGCAGCTCCTGCAATGAAAGTAATTCGAGAAACGAACTTCGCCGGCATTCCGCCTGTGGCACGCGGAAAAGTCCGCGACATTTATGATCTAGGCGACCAGTTGCTCATCGTCGCCACCGACCGCCTCTCGGCTTTCGATGTGGTGATGGCCACGCCGATACCGGACAAGGGTCGCGTGCTGACCCAACTTTCACTTTTCTGGTTTGACTTGCTCAAGGGCGTGATTCCCAATCACGTTTTGAGCTCCACGAAGTTTCCCGCGCCATTCGATCGCTACGCGGAAGACCTGGCGGGCCGCTCCATGGTGGTACGTAAGACCAAGCCTCTGCCCGTCGAATGCGTGGCGCGCGGCTATCTGTCCGGCTCGGGCTGGAAAGAATACCAAGCGACCAGCACGATTTGCGGTGTGGCTCTCCCGCCGGGCCTGATCGAGTCCGACAAACTCCCAGAACCCATTTTTACCCCCGCCACCAAGGCAGCAAGTGGGCATGACGAGAATATTCCGTTCGAACGTGCCGCCGATATGATTGGCAAAGAGTTGGCGGAAAAGGTCCGCGACACCACGCTAGAACTCTACCGCCGCGCCTCCGCTTACGCCCTGCCGCGCGGCATTCTCCTGGCTGATACCAAATTCGAATTTGGCTTGTTGAACGATGAACTGATCTGGATCGACGAAGCTCTCACTCCGGACTCGTCCCGATTCTGGCCGGCGTCGCAATACAAGCCAGGGGGCGCCCAGCCCTCTTTTGATAAGCAATACGTGCGCGACTACCTCGAACGGATTCAGTGGCCTAAAACGCCTCCGGGTCCGGAGTTGCCCCCCGATGTAGTTGCCGCCACGCGCGACAAATACCGGGAAGCCTACCGCATCCTGGTGGGGCGCGAACTGGACTGACAAGCTAGTAGGCCAACCACCTCGACGAAAATCGCCAGCAGCGGAGAGTGCAGACGTGAGAGATCAATTGGAAGGGCTTGTCGTACAGATGGTCGAGCGGGGCATCCTGTTTGATGAAGCGGTCGGCGAGTTCGAGAAGCGCTTCATTAAGCGCGTTCTGGAGCGTACCAACGGCAATCAGTCGCGCGCCGCGGATATGCTGGGCATCCACAGGAACACGTTGAGCCGCAAAATGACCGAATACAAGCTGGACCACCGCCGCGGCAAGGGCAGATAACTCGGCAGCAGGCGATCAGCGGCAATCGCTCCCGCCTTAGCTCTCGCAAAAATCTCCACCAAAAAGAAAAACGGCCCCGATATTCTTTGGGGCCGTTTCGATTTCTCGATTGAAGCGCTGCTTTACGGTTTGGCAGGCTTCTTGGCTGGGGGCTTCTTGGTTGTGCCCTTTTCCTTGGGCAGGTCTTCTTCGTTCACCTTCGCCTTATCCCAGTGCAGCATGAAGGCCGGATCGGGATCGTAGGATTCCAGCGTGCCAGTGAACCGGAACGCGTTGTCCTTCTCGAGCTTTCCGGCTTCTGGCTGACCCGCCACCTTCACATCCAGGTTCGGCGTGGTGGCCGCATCAAATTCGGCTTGGCTAGTCACGAACGCACCCTTGATCTGGACCGGGTCGCCGGCAGTCACTTCCAGAATCTTGCCCGGCACATCGGGGAATTCCAGACCGCAGGACGCCGTCCAGGTCAGCTTGGCCTTGTCTCCACCAGCCTTCAGGTCCGTCACCACAGAGGCGATGGTCATATCCTTGCGAGCGGCATCTAGATCCGCGGCGCTATAGAGCTTGTAGGTGGCTGGGCGCTCCACGGAGGTGGAAGCCAATTGCAGTAATTCGTTCAGCTCCGCATCCGTCAGCGGATCGCAAACCGTCCCACCTTGATAGTTGGCAACCAGCTTACGCAGGTAGGTCTTCACCTGCTTGGACTGCGCTTCATTGGCGCTCTTGGAGCTAGCCGCGCGCGCGAACGCCCACAGGGCGTCGAGCTGTTGCGGTGGATTCATGGCCATGTAAGCCTTGCCCAAGTTGTAGTTGGATGTCAGGTCATCCGGGGTCTGGGCCAGAATTTTCTTGTAGGCTTCAATCGCGTGCGGATAGTCCTTCGCCGCCATGGCCGCGTTCGCCGCCGTGCCCGTAAAGAAGGTGATGGACTGCTTCTTCTGATCTGTGAATTTCGCGTCATCCACGCCGTCCGGCTTGGGAACCGCGTTCACCGCTTGGATCCCGGCCATCGCCGCGTCATACGCAGCCTTGGCCGATGCAGGATCTGGGTTCGGCATGTTGTTATAAGCGAACGCGCGAACCGAATACGCTTCGTACTTTTCCGTCGGGCTGGCGCCGGGCAACGCGATTTCCTTGTCGGCATATTCCATCGCCTTGGGGAAATTCTTCTGCGCACCGTAATTCTTGTAGTACAGCGGATAGATGTAATTCATCAGGGCGGAGTTCGGATATTTCGCCACGAAATCGTCGAGCAACTTCAGTTGCGCCGCGGGATTCTTCTCGGCGGCCGCAGCCTGATACGCGTTGTACTCAGCCATGGTGTACTTCGGCTGCGCGGCACCACCAGGCGCCGCCGCTCCCCCTTGCGCTGCTCCCGGGTCTTGCGCAAGAACTTGGGCACCCGTACTAAAAAATAGGCCAAGCCCCGCTAGAACCGCGATGCCCGCCATCCGACGTGTTGCGTTCATCCCTTTTCTCCTCGCTGCAACCGTAAAATGAATTTAGGCAAACTGGCAGCCACGACAAGCGCTTACCAGAAATCCTTGTACCTCACCGCTTATAAAAGCTTCCCTGGAAACCTACGAATTATAGGTGCAGCCGCTGTCCGTTCGCAAGCCGATACCGGACCGATATCATACGGAATTCACAACGGCGCTCTGCCAGTCTTAAAGCTTGCGGCACTCCGGTGCACCTCCGGTGTGCCAAACATGGGCGGCATCCCTGGGAGTAAGATGAGTGTCGCATAAAATTCGTGGCCTGCGCGAGGAAGAAATCGATGGCTAATACAAACACATTAAATGCTGAGGTGGCAAAACAGCAAAATTTGGTGAATGCGGTCGTCCTGGTGACTGGAAGCAGCCGCGGCATCGGCAAAGCGATTGCCCTCAAGCTCGCTTCACTCGGCGCCGCTGTGGGAATCTGCGGTCGAGACGTCGAAGCGTTGACAGGCACTAAGCGTGAGTTGGAAGCGTTGGGAGCCACAGTTCACTCGCAAACAACGGATGTTACAAAAGCTGGGGAAGTCGCTGCTCTTGTGGATGCCACCGAGAAGAATCTTGGGCCTATCTCCGTCTTAGTAAACAACGCCGGCATCGGCCTATTCGGACCGATCCAGGAAAGAACAGAAGAGGAGTGGGACCGCACGCTCAATACGAATCTGAAAAGCGTCTTCCTGGCTTCGAAAGCTGTGGCTCCTCTGATGATTCAACGGCGCAAGGGCGACATCATTAATATCGGTTCGCTAGCTGGCAAGAACACCTTTTCCGGTGGCGCCATTTACTGTGCATCGAAGTGGGGGCTGCAGGGTCTCACCGGGTGCATGGCCGAAGATTTGCGCGGGTTTGGCATTCGCGTCAGTGTGATTTGCCCGGGCAGTGTGGGCACCGAATTTTCCGGCCACAAGCCCAAGGATCCTTCCAAAATCTTGACGCCCGCCGACGTGGCGCACGCGGTGGCCATGGTGCTGCTGCAGGGACCGCAAAGCTTCATCAGTGAAGTGCACCTGCGCCCTGTCGCTAAGCCGTGATAGCGCGAGTTTCGGGTCCAAGACTTTTTCGTCTTGACAATAGTCGTTATAACGACAATAATCAGCTCATGAGTTCTCGCAGCAAAGACGCCCACCTCCCCCGCCAGCTCGAGGAAGCCACCTATGTCGCCATCCTTCGTGCCGCAGACTCCCTCTCGCAGTTGCCTGAACAGATCATCAAGGGCGAGGGTCTTACCTCCGCCCAATACAACGTGCTGCGCATCCTTCGTGGCGCCGAGCCCGAAGGCCTGCCCTGCAACGTTATCGGAGAACGCATGATTTCCCGCGATCCGGACATGACTCGCATGCTCGATCGCATGGAGAAGCGTGGCCTGATTACGCGCCAGCGGCAGAAAGACGACCGCCGTGTAATCAAAGCGCGCGTAACGGAAGAGGGGTTAAAGCTGCTGAAAAAACTGGACACACCCATCCGCGCAGCCCACAAAGAGCAATTTCGCCACATCGGCCCGGCTCGGTTAAAGAGTCTTTCGCAGTTGTTGGAAGAACTTGGAGAGCGTGAATCCACATAACGGATTGCCGCATCCAACGTACACCGTGCAAGCAAGCAAGGAGAGCAAGCAAATGGGGTTAAATTTCTCGAGAGTGGCCGTGCTGGCGGGTCTGTTAGCCTCATCGGCTTTCGTGGCAGATGCGGCAACCACCAACTGGCAGATTGACCCGCGTCATTCCGATGCGCAATTCGCCATCACCCACCTGATGATTGCCACCGTTCGTGGTGAATTCCACGGCATCAAAGGCACCGTCACGCTCGACCAAGACGATGTTACAAAGTCCAACGTCGATGTCAGCCTCGATGCCACCACCGTTGACACCCGCGAGCCAGACCGCGACAAACATCTCCGCAGCGCTGATTTCTTCGACGTAGAGAAATTCCCAGCCATGACCTTTAAGTCCTCGAAAGTGGAGGACGCAGGCGCTGGAAAACTAAAAGTCACCGGCGATTTGACCATCCGCGGTGTCACCAAGCCGGTTGTGCTGGATGTGACTGCTCCCAAGCCGCCGATCAAAGATCCATGGGGAATGCAGCGCTCCGCCGTAACCGCTACGACAAAAATCAATCGCCTGGATTATGGCGTTAGCTGGAACAAAACGCTCGATTCCGGCGGCATGATGCTGGGCGACCTGGTGGACATCACTCTCGACATTGAAATGGTGATTCCTCCTGCAAATAAGTAGACCCATCGATTTTCAGAGCATCAAATAACGCCGTGAAGAACCAGATCGCCAAAGTGCCGGAGACCAGATGACCAGCAAGCCAGCGGATACTGAATTTCCAATCCACGAACTCATTCAGCAGCGCTGGAGTCCGCGCGCCTTCGCCGATAAGCCCGTCTCCCGAGAAGTCTTGCAGAGCCTGTTTGAAGCAGCACGCTGGGCCCCCTCCAGCAGCAACGAACAACCGTGGGCCTTTTTAGTTGCTACAAAAGACGACCACGACGCTTACCCTAAAATGCTGAGCACCCTCGTCGAATTCAATCAAGCGTGGGCAATACAAGCTCCCGTCTTAGTCATCGCTGTCTCCGAGATGGCCTTCGCCAAAAATAACGCCCCGAATCGCAACGCCTTCTACGACACCGGCTCCGCCGTAGCTCATCTCACTGCCGAAGCCACATCGCGCGGATTGTTTGTCCACCAGATGGCCGGCTTCGAACCCCAAAAAGCGAAAGAACTTTTTGCCATTCCGGAGGGTTGGGAACCGATTGCCGCATTCACCATCGGCTATATCGGCGATCCTCAGACATTGTCGGAAACACTGCGCGCGCGCGAATTAGCTCCTCGAACCCGCAAACCCATTTCCGAATTCGTTATGACCGGTCGCTGGGGCCAACCGGCCGCCTTCGCGAAGAAGTCCAACTGACGGAGAAGATCGAACACGATGCACGGCATCCTCGAATTCCTGATGCGACACGGCTACCTGGTCCTGTTTGGCTGGGTATTCCTGGAACAGGCTGGCATGCCGGTGCCCTCGATTCCTCTGCTCCTTGCCGCCGGCGCGCTTTCCGGAGCAGGCTATCTGAATCTCGCGGTTTGCATCCTGGTCTGCGTCTTGGCCTCGGTAATCGCCGACTCTATGTGGTACGGCCTCGGCCTTAAAAAAGGCATTCGCATCGTGCAGTGGCTGTGCCGCATTTCTCTGGAGCCGGATTCTTGCGTGCGCCGCACCGAAGGCGCCTTCGAAAAGCAGGGAGCCCAATCGTTGCTGCTGGCCAAGTTCGTTCCCGGGCTGGGTACGGTTGCCACGCCGCTTGCCGGCATCTTCCATATGAAATTCAAGCGCTTCCTCTTGTTTGATGGCGCCGGCGCGCTGCTCTGGGCCGCCACCTATCTTGGCGTTGGCTTCGTCTTCAGCGGACAAATCGAACGCATCGCCGCGCGTGCCGCCTCACTCGGCGGCTGGGCCGGATTGCTGGTAGGCACCGCTCTTGGCGCCTACCTTGGCTACAAATTCGCGGCGCGCCAGAAATTCCTTCGTGACCTGCGCGTGGCTCGCATCAGCGTGGAAGAGTTGAAAGAAAAGCTCGATGCCGGAGAACCTCTCACCATCGTCGATCTTCGTCACTCCATCGATTTTGAAGCCGATCCGGAAACAATTCCTGGTGCTTTCCGCATGGACGCGCTGGAATTGCAACAAAGCGAGAACAAGCTGCCGCCAGACCGCGAAGTCGTTCTTTACTGTACTTGACCAAACGAAGCGACCAGCGCCCGTGTGGCGCTGCTGCTCCGGCGAAAAGGCATTCACCGCATCCGCCCGCTGCAAGGTGGACTGGACGCATGGCGCGATCGCGGCTATCCGATGGTAACTCTCACTTTGAATGAAATTTCGAAATAGGGCCGCCCAATCAATCTAACCAATGAAATCTAAAAGGAGGATTCATGAGCATCAAGGTTCAAGTGATTTTCTACAGCATGTACGGCCACGTTTATAAAATGGCGCAGGCAGTTGCGGAAGGAGTGAAACAGGTTCCCGGCGCCGAAGTTTCGCTCTTTCAGGTGGCCGAACTTGTCCCCGACGACGTCTTGGAAAAGTATGGCGCGAAAGCGGCCAGAGCCTCGTTCGCCAACGTGCCCATCGCTACCGTAGAGCAACTTCCCGAAGCGCACGCCATCATCTTCGGAACGCCTACCCGCTTCGGTAATATGGCCGCGCAGATGCGTAACTTCCTCGATCAGACCGGCCCACTCTGGATGAAGGGCGCACTAATCGGGAAAATCGGCAGCGTGTTCGCGTCGACGGCTTCGCAACACGGCGGCCAGGAAACGACGCTCACCAGCTTCCACACCACCCTGCTGCATCAAGGCATGATCATTGTCGGCGTGCCGTACTCCGAATCCGGATTGGTGCACATGGAAAACATCAGTGGCGGAACACCCTACGGCGCCACCACGATTGCCGGCACAGACGGCTCGCGCCATCCCAGTGAAAATGAATTGAAGATTGCCCGCTATCAAGGCAAGCACGTAGCTGAAATCGCCTCCAAGCTTTTCCGCTAATCCCGACCGCGAAGAATCAGTGCCAAAAAAAACGCGCCCGTTCATCGCGGGCGCGTTTTCCATTTGCAACTTGAAAATCCCCTACATGCGCGGCAACACGATGCCGGTCTGCGCCTGATATTTCCCTTTCTTGTCTTTGTAGCTGACCTCGCAGGGCTCGTCACTCTCGAAGAACAACACCTGGCACAATCCTTCGTTGGCATAAATCTTCGCAGGTAGCGGCGTGGTGTTACTGATTTCCAGCGTCACGTAGCCTTCCCACTCCGGCTCAAACGGCGTCACATTCACAATGATCCCGCACCGCGCGTACGTTGACTTCCCCAGACAAATTGTCAGCACATTGCGCGGAATTCGAAAATATTCCACCGAACGCGCCAGCGCAAACGAGTTCGGCGGCACGATGCAAACCTCGCCCTTATATTCCACCAGCGAACGCGGATCAAAATGCTTTGGATCGACAATCGTGCTGTTCACATTGGTAAAAATTCGAAACTCGTCGGCCACGCGAATGTCGTAGCCATACGAAGAAACTCCGTAGCTGATGACTCCCTCACGCATCTGCCGGTCAGTAAACGGCTCAATCATCTTGTGTTCCAGCGCCATCCGGCGGATCCAGTGGTCGGGCTTTACAGACATCCATTCCTCCTCGACAGACTAAGCAAAGTAACCAAAAAAGTGTATGCTCAAAGGGTTAAAGTGTAGATGAGGCGGAACTTCTTGACAACCCGGGCTTCAGCCTCTAGCATCTGCCCACGTAACTTCGGAGGACGGTGTGATCAAGCTTGATATCGTTAATGCCGTCGTAGCCAAGACCAACATCAGCCGTACCAAGGCCGAACAGGCCGTCGAGACCGTCTTCGAATCTTTGAAAAACGCCATGGGCCGCGGACAGCGCATCGAACTCCGCAAGTTTGGCGTGTTCAGTGTGAAACCCCGCAAAACCGGCATCGGCAGAAACCCTCGCACCGGTGAAGAAGTCAGCATTCCTCCCGGCAAAGCGGTGCGCTTCAAGCCGGGCAAAGAATTGCAAGGCCTCGAAGACAATACCCCGGCGGCCCCGAAGTAAGGCCTTGTGAATTCACCAGAGACCGAGCAGCGCACTCCCGCTTTTCTGGACTCCTTTTCCTGGAACGC
>DASXBH010000119.1:0-3414 GCA_036491775.1 Candidatus Acidiferrum sp. | reverse complement strand
CACGGCGCGGAAGACGCGGCGGCTGTATAACGACAAAGTGGTGGCGGGATTTGCAGGATCGACGGCGGATGCGATTTCGCTGTTTGAACGCTTTGAAGGAAAACTTCAAGAACATTCCGGAAATCTACAGAAGGCCGCGGTCGAGCTGGCTAAAGAGTGGCGAAAGGATCGTGCGCTGCGCCATCTGGAAGCTTTGCTGATTGTAGCGGATGCAAAAGCGACCTTCATGTTGTCGGGAAACGGCGACGTGATTGAGCCGGATGACGGGCTATGCGCGATTGGGTCTGGCGGCACATACGCGCTGGCAGCGGCACGCGCGATGATCAAGCATTCGAAACTGACGGCAAAAGATTTGGCGATGGAAGCGATGCGAATCGCCAGCGAGATTTGTATTTATACCAACGCGAACTTTACGGTAGAAGAAATCTAAGAGGGGCGCCGGAGCGGAGTGGCTCTGGCACAGGCAAGGAAGCGAATCTAAATGCCAACAAAGAGTGAAAAAGAGATCACGCTGCTGCCCGGCAACAATGGGGCTGGCCGGCCAGACGACGCGGAAACGGCGCTACCCGCGCTGGACGACATGACCCCACGAGAAATTGTGGCGGAACTGGACAAGTACATAGTGGGCCAGGCCGCGGCAAAACGTGCGGTGGCGGTAGCTTTGCGAAATCGCGTACGAAGGCAGAAGCTTCCGCCGGAAATTGCCGAGGATGTGCTGCCCAAGAACATTTTGATGATAGGGCCGACCGGTGTGGGCAAAACGGAAATTGCGCGGCGGCTGGCGCGTTTGGCGGGCTGCCCGTTCGTTAAGGTTGAGGCGTCGAAGTATACGGAAGTTGGCTATGTGGGCCGCGACGTGGAATCGATGGTGCGCGATTTGGTGGAAACGGCCATCGATATGGTGCGCGAAGAAAAGCTCGACGAAGTGGCGGATCGCGCGGAGCAAGCGGCAGAAGAGCGCGTACTGGATTTGCTGTTGCCGGCACCGCCACCAGCAGCACCGGGAACTTCGGAAGCCGATTTGGCGGCGCAACGCGAGCAGACGCAACGCACACGAGAAAAGCTGCGAGCGCAATTACGGGAAGGCAAGTTGGACCAGCGCATGGTGGATCTGGAAGTGCGCGAGCGGGCCATGCCATCGTTCGAGATTATTTCGAATCAGGGCATCGAAGAGATGGACGTAAACCTGAAGGACATGCTGAGCGGGTTCTTCGGGCAGCAGAAAAAGAAGCGCAAGATGTCGATTGCGGACGCGTTTGAATATCTGATTCAAGAAGAAGAAAACAAGCTGCTGGACATGGAGCAGGTGACACGCATCGCGGTGGAACGCGCCGAGCAAATGGGAATCATTTTCATCGACGAAATCGATAAGGTGGCCGGGCGTGAAGCAGGACATGGTCCGGATGTGTCGCGCGAAGGCGTGCAGCGCGACATCCTGCCGATTATCGAAGGAACGACGGTAAACACGCGATATGGCATGATTCGCACCGACCATATTTTGTTTGTGGCGGCGGGCGCGTTTCACGTGACCAAGCCTTCCGATCTGATACCGGAGTTGCAGGGACGTTTGCCGATTCGTGTGGAGATGCAGTCGTTGAAGGAAGAAGACTTCGTGCGGATTTTGACCGAGCCCAAGAACGCCCTGCTGAAGCAGTACATTGCGTTGCTGGAGACCGAGGGCGTGAAACTGCTGTTCACCGAGGATGCAGTGCAGGCAATTGCGCGGTTTGCGACCAGCGTGAACGAGCAAACGGAGAATATTGGAGCGCGGCGGCTGCACACCATTCTGGAGAAGGTTCTGGACGAATTGTCGTTTGAGGCGCCAGACCTGAAAAAGAAATCGGTAAAAGTCGACGCGGCGTACGTGACCAAACAGCTTGCTGACATCGTGAAGAACCAAGACCTGAGCCGTTACATTCTCTGAGATTCTTACAACTTCAATGCCAATGCGCAGCCCGGGAACTACCGGCGCACCACGCCTAAGCCAACAACCAAGCTGGCTCTTAGTTTTCCCGATGTGGCTGGTTTGGATATGTTTCGCGATGGTGGGATGTGGAGCACCGGGCGAACCGACTCCTCCTTCGCCACAAATTCCTGAAGCGATTACTGACTTGAGCGCGCACCAGGCGGGCGACGCGGTACAACTGTCGTTCAGCGCGCCGGGTAAAAGCACGCGGGGCGAGCGACTGAAGGAACCACCGACCATGGAAGTGTTGCGAGGCGGATTGAAGCCGGACGGAATGGTGGATCCAAAATCGTTTCGCGTGGTGGATACGATTCCGGGATCGCTGTTGGCCAGCTACCAGCAAAAAAATAAGGTGATTTTTGAGGATGCGATTGCTCCGGACGTGATTCGCGCAGACCCGGGAAAAAGCGTGGTGTATGAAGTGCGCGCGCGCGTTTCGGACAAGAAAACTTCAGCAAGTTCGAACGATGTCAGGTTGAACCTGTACCCGGTACCGGAGCGCATTGCGTCCATAAACGTGGCGGTCACAGAAAACGGTGTGCAGCTCAAGTGGGCAGCGCCGACGCGAAGGGCGGGCGGCGAACTTTTGGCGAAAATATTTGAGTACCGGGTGTACCGAGGAGAACTTGACCCGGCTTCCGCAGAAAGCGCCGCCAAAGAGGCGCGGGATACCAAGTGGAAAGTGACACTGGCGGCAATTGGCAAAACGCAAGAGCCGGAGTACCTCGACGGCAGCGCGGAGTATGGCAAGACTTACGGGTACGTGGTGAGAAGCGTGGTGAGCGCGGGCGGAAACCTGCTGGAATCGGGAGATTCAGCGCCTGCGGTAGTGACGCCCAAAGACACATTCCCACCTGCGGCGCCGCAGGGTCTGGTGGTCGCAGCCTTACCGGGAGAGAACGGAACGGCCGCGGTGGACTTGTCGTGGGCAATTGGAACCGAGCCTGACCTGGCGGGCTATCGGGTGTATCGGAGCGAAAAAGAAGGGGTTAGGGGCCAGCTGATGACGCCCGAACTGCTGCCAACGCCCGCCTATCGGGATACAGGTTTGCCAAGCGGCAAGCGCTACTGGTATACGGTGACGGCCGTAGACCGCGCCGGAAACGAGAGCGCGCCGAGTGCGCAGCAGCCTGTAGAAACACAGCAACCTTCTTCGTAAGTCTGGGTTAAAAAGGTTTGGGAAATTTGGGATTGGTGGCCAGCGCCATGCCAGAGTTGAACACGCCCCACGGCGATCATAAAACTGGAATTTTGCGGAGCGCCCCGGTACGAACCGGGATTTACACCGGCGTATCTTTATCGGTGTGTTTTGCCACGTGGGTGTTGGTGGCGAATCGTGTGCCGGAGCTGGAGCCGCTGGCTTTCGCGCGCAATGTGGGTGCGGCGGGATTGATGGCCATCGCGGCGTGCGTGCCGCTAATGCGGTTTTACAGCAGTCCTGGCGAACT
>DASXBH010000118.1:0-11278 GCA_036491775.1 Candidatus Acidiferrum sp. | reverse complement strand
GCGTGGACAGGCGTGGATTTATTCTTCGTTCTCTCAGGATTTCTGATTGGAGGAATTCTGATAGACGCACGCAAATCAGAAAATTATTTTCAAGTGTTTTACGTTCGTAGATTTTTTAGAATTGTGCCGATTTATGCTGCGGTGTTAGTGAGTGTCGCGATATTGGGATTTCTGGCGAGACTCTGGCATCCTGGCACTTACGCGTGGTTAAACGATGTTCGCCCCCTGCCCTGGTACTCCTACTGGACGCTTACGCAGAACTTCTGGATGGCGCGAAGCAACACCTCGGGACTAATGGTACTTGCGGTCACTTGGTCATTGGCAATTGAAGAGCAGTTCTATCTGACGCTACCGGTGATGATCCGATTTTTGTCCAAGCGAGCGCTGATGGTCTTTGTGCTTTCCGGAATTTTTCTTGCGCCCATTTTGCGGACGCTGATTCTGGTCTACTGGCCCGATAACATTCTGGCTGGTTATGTTCTGATGCCGTGCCGCGCCGACGCTCTGTTGTTAGGAGTGCTGGTCGCAATTCTGCTTAGAGAACAAGGAAACTGGGAAAGATTGAGCCGAGACACCCGATATTTTGGTGTGGCGATGATCGTACTTTCCAGTGGAGTGGCGTACTTGGCCTGGCGTAGTTCGCTATTTTTCAGTCAGCTCATGCAGACGATTGGATACACGTGGGTTTCGTTATTTTATGCAACTGTTCTGCTGTTTGTTTTGACGCACAGCGAGAGCGTGCTGAGTGCAATTCTTAGAAACAAGGCTTTGCGTTGGCTTGGCGGGCTCGCCTATTGCACCTACCTCATCCACCAGACTGTGTTGGGTTTTGTGGTGGGACCGGTATGGGGGCAACTCTTTATAACCAGTGGCGCAAGATTTATGGCGGTATTGAGCGCCCTCGCAATCACCCTGCTGCTGGCGAACCTGTCGTGGAAATTCTTGGAACTACCCTTGATTCGAAAAGGACACAGATTCAATTATCGGGAGCCTGAAGAACACTCGGGTGCGGCTGAAGTGACGATGGAAACTAAGCGCTAGAAGATCGTGTTGCAGATATCGTGAAAACATGCTGAATAGGCACTGCCTCGCAGACCTTGCAGCGTTTAAATGTGCAAACTTACGACTCACACGAAGGCGAGGGAGCAAGAGACGGTATGGAGTCTGAGCGAGACTAGTTGTCAGTGGATACTTCTTTGCAACGGTGCCAGGCGACAGGAGGTTGGGCGTGAAAAATAGTGCGATTTTGCTAGTGCAATGTCCGGACCGGAAGGGATTGGACGCGACGATTGCGGAATTCATCTATCGTTACGACGGAAATATTCTGCATTTTGAGCAGCATCAGGCAGGTGAGGAACGATATTATCTGGCGCGCGTGGAATGGGATCTAGCAGGGTTCCGTTTGAGCCTAGCCGATTTTGATGCGGCATTTGGCCCGGTCGCGCACAAATTTGGAATGAACTGGTGCATCGCGTTGAGTGACTACCGTCCGCGCGTGGCGATTTTTGTTTCGAAGTACGACCATTGCCTGGTGGACCTTTTGTATCGGCAGCGCAATGGAGAGTTGGCCTGCGAATTTCCGCTGATGATCAGCAATCATCTGGATGCCAAACATCATGCCGATTTTTACGGAGTGCCGTTTCATCACATTCCTATGACCAAAGAAAACAAAGGACAGGCGGAAGCAAAGCAACTGGAATTGCTGCAACAGAATCGTATTGATGCGGTCGTGCTGGCCAGGTATATGCAGGTGCTCTCGACCGATTTCATCGTGCAATTCCCAATGCCGATCATCAACATTCACCATTCTTTCCTGCCGGCATTTGTGGGAGCGAAGCCGCATCACCAGGCCTACGAGCGAGGCGTGAAACTGATTGGCGCCACGGCGCACTATGTTACTGAAGTGCTGGACGATGGACCGATCATCGAACAGGGCGTAACGCGGATTTCGCACCGAGATTCGCTTGAGGATTTGGTGGAAAAGGGCAGGGATCTTGAAAAAGTGGTGCTGTCGAATGCGGTGCGATGGCACATTGAGAGCCGGATTTTGTTGTACGGCAACAAAACGATAATTTTCGCGTGAAGCCAACGAGAAAAGATCCGGGCCCAGGGAGAGGTTTTTGGTTTACAGCGACTTTCTAAGACGTTTCACGGCGTCCACTCTGATTCTATTCTTGTCGTCCGGACCTGTTTTGGCCCAGGACCAGGAAGGTAAAGGAGTGATTCGCGTGGATGTGAATTTAGTGTTGCTGGACGCCACGGTGAAAACAAAGGCTGGCCAGACGCTGGGCGATCTGAAGGAGGAGGCATTCGAGCTGCGTGAAGATGGAGTTGCGCAGAAAATTGAGGTGTTCAGTCGCGATGAACTGCCTATTGAGGTGGCGCTGGTGTTGGATCTGAGTGACTCAATCGGGCCGTTTCTAGGACCGCTGCGAGATGCGGCTAATACGGCGTTGGCAGCGCTGAAAGCGGAGGATGAAGTGGCGTTGTTTACATTTTCGACGGAAGCTGAATTGCGTGTGCCATTTACTAAGGACAAGAGCAAGATCGCCGAGCAGATCAATAATTTCAAGGTTGGAGGGGCAACAAATATTAATGATGGCATCTTCGTCGCCGCGAAATATCTGCTGAACACCCCGCCGAAGGGGCGACGCGTAATTATTTTAATCAGCGACGACGTCGGAACGAGCGCGGGTGGACAGGGAACGAACGACATTATTACCGAGACAATTGCGTGCGACGCGGTCTTGTATAACCTGAAAATTCCCGGATACAATCCGCCGGGAACATTATTTGCAGCAAGTATGGTGCCGGGATTGGTGAATATCCGGAAAGTGACAGAACAGACCGGTGGAGAGATTTTCGACGTTCAGGATGTCACTCATCTCGACGCAGTATTTGCGGCGCTGATAACCAGGATTAAAACGCGCTACACGTTGGGCTATTACACCCACGCAACGGCGGCTACAGGAAAGCCGCACAAGCTGGACGTGCGGCTGGCGCCGTCGTATGGGAAGAAGGGCCACGATTACGTGGTGCTGGCGAAGACGGCCTACTATGTTCACTGATGGACGTGCCCAAGGCTCAGCATCAATAGGGCAAAAAGCGGAATCGTACATGAATGGCTGTATTTTGTGATGTCATGGAATTGCCGATACTGACGACCTATGGAAAAAGACCCAGTAAGAATTTTAGTCGCTGATGATCATGAAATTGTGAGGCGGGGAGTTTCTTCGTTACTCGAATCGCGTGACGACTTCGAAGTGTGCGCGGAAGCTACGAATGGCGAAGATGCGATAAAGCAAGCGCAATTGTTGAAGCCAGATCTGATCGTGCTGGACGTTACTATGCCAGGAATGGATGGATTGACCGCGGCGAAGTTGATAAAGAAGCGTCAGCCAGGAATTCCTATCTTAATTCTGTCGATGCATGGCGGCTCGGAGATTATCCGTGCGGCGCAACTGGCAGGCGTACAAGCGTTCATTACCAAGAGCGATGCGGCCAAGGTGTTGCTGGAAGCCGTGGATGCGGTGTTGCAGGGTGAAACGTTTTTTTCCTCAGGAGTGCGCTGAAAGGCGAGCATTTTCGGGAAGTAGGAATTTTGCCAATCCGGTCGCGATGCCGAAAATTGCGGTGGCTAGTCGGCGGCGATCGAAGCTGGCAGCGAATTGGTCATATCGGCGTGGAGCAGCCGGTGGAAGAGGTGTTCGCCCGCTTCGCGACGCACCGATAAACGTCCTGCCACGTAGGCCTGGGAAGAGAGCCCGCGCTGCACGGAATCGCAAATGGCCATATCTTCGTCTTGTACTTTCTCGCTGACCGCGATGCTTTCGCGATGATGCTGCTCGGCCGCAGGGCTCAAATCGGAAAAATAATAATCGAAAATCACGGCGCATTTATCAATACCGAGCGGTAGGACGAGATTGGTGTCCATCACGCCGGAATACGCGTTGATCATGAAATTAGGATAGACCCACAAATAAAAGGCGTGGCCCTGACGCGTATTGCCAATGGAATTCTCGAGAGCGCCTGAGGAATCAATAGGGCTGGATTGCAGGCAACTGCGCTCGAAATTCTCGATGGTATATTTGGTGTATTCAACGACGCTGCTGAGACCCTTGTGGGCGTGGGGAACGTGATAGCCGCCGTCAAGATAGTTGTCGACATAAACTTTCCAATTGCAATTTAGAGTGTAGACGCGGCGATCGAAGTAGTGGAGATTCTCGGTGAGCCGAAGTGGCGCGACCAACTCCGGAACTTTGCCAAGGAATTGCGGGAGCGGCGCAGCCTGGCCATCGAGATTCACAAAAACGAAATTTTCCCAGGTGTCGACACGAACTGGAACCAGACCATTGTCGGCGCGGTCGAAATTACACACGCCTTCAAACTCCACCATGCCTTTGAGTGCGCCATCGTTTCCATACGTCCAGCCGTGATACGGACAGCGAAACTGTCTGGCACATCCGCTTTGCTGCGGAACGACAACTGCGGCGTGATGTCGGCAAACGTTGTAGAAAGCACGGAGTCGGTGGTCATCACCGCGGACCACGACGAGTGGCTCTTCGTTGACATCGATGGTGAAGAACTGGCCAGGTTCGCGAAGCTGGTCGAGGCGCCCGACTACTTGCCAATTAGAGGCAAAAACGCTGGAGCGCTCGAGTTGCGCGATGCGAGGATCGAAATACCAAGGCGCAGGAATCGTGAAGGCGCGCTCCAGAGGAGCGACGGGATTGTAGAGATTCAGGACATCGCGGACGCTGCGGTCATGCATAAGTGGGACTCCGGGTGAACGGGAGAGACCTAAATATCCATATATAAGAACTGCGTGAGAGGTATTTTCCGGCAGGAGTGGCAGCAGGCGCAAGTAGAGAAAGCACCCTTGGATCGTGCAAGTGGCGAAATCGGCTTCACGGGAGGTAAGGAAGTACATATGTGACCGGGAACAAAGTAGTGTCACCGATGGTCTGAGTTATAATTGAAAGCCCACTGTTATGCGGGAGTGGCGGAACTGGCAGACGCAGTAGCCTTAGGAGCTACCGGACTCACGTCCTTGGAGGTTCAAATCCTCTCTCCCGCACCATTTCAAATATCTTGAAAACGAAAGCTGAGGCAAGCCGTACGTGCGGTGAGCTGCAAGACAAGACTTGCTTTGCCCATGAATTCGTCGGGAATTCCCGTAACACGCGAAAACCTAAAAAGGGCGGAGCTTTGGCTGGCGGTGTTCAGGGGGGAACGGCCGCTTTATCCGGTTCAGGGCGCCAAAGGCCCCGCCCAATTCGGGGAATACCGCAGTGGGGCTGGATCACGTGCGCTAGCCACCGAAACTTTTCGCTATGAGGTGCGAACGGTAGCCGAGTTGAGCATCAGCTCCCGTTCGCCGCTGCTGTGTTTTAGTACGGAGTAACGTGAAACACGAAGTCCAAGTCTTTATTGTCGCCAGCAGTGATGGTGATCTGTTTGGACTGCGTACCGTAAAGTTCATGCCAAGCCGTGACGGTGTAGTTTCCCGGCGGCAAGTCTGGCAGCGAAAACGCGCCAGTGTTGTCGGTGACGGAGTGATGAGAATTCTTGAATACTGCAAGAACGCCGCGCATCCAGGAATGAAGCTCACACTTCACCTTGATGAATTCCGGCTGGTCATAACGGATCACGACGGGAGGAGTGCCAGGGGGCTGCGAGCGATTCCACTCGGCATTCATATGGGCCATAGGATGCACGGAGTGCGTAACCACGTCGTCATTTTGCACCCAGACTTCCTGGCCGGTTTGGACCGAGGTGACATGCGGCGTATAGCGGCAACCTCGCTGGTTAAGGTGAATAACTTGCGACTGACTGGAGGAATTTTCGTCGGGAGCGCCTTGAGAGATAAAGACGATTACGTTCTGCAGACTATTCTGAGGGCCAGTAACGCTAACCTCAGGCATCGGGGAAGAAGAATAGAACTTGGCACAGTTCGGTTCGGCAGACATGTCGATGGGTTTGTATTTCTTGGGTGTACCTTCATAGGTGACCTTACCGGTGATAGTGCCATTGGAGACAGGATTCATGGAGCCGGAATTGGTTGTGTTGGGAGTAGCGAACAGCATTGCGTTTGCGTTCCGAAGCTGAAACCATCCGGAATGGGAGACGCTAAATACGAAAGCCGAGAGAAAGCCAACAGTGAGGCATACGAACAGAGCAGAGAAGGACTGCAAGTGCGTGAGCGTCGCAACTGTTGCCTCTCTCGGAACGGGAGCCGATGGCGCGGAAAATTCCACAAAACCCTCCTGAGAAGCGATTGAGATTTTCACCCGGCTAGGGAACGGGTGAAGTAACGACCACACTAGGTCCACTCGGGAACGCAGTTGTTGCGCTAAAGCAATTAATGCGTATTGAGGTTGTAAACAGTTTGTAAATTGTGATGAGCACGGAAGAACGAAGCTCGAACGCCAACCAAGTGGCCGCGATTGAAGACTGAACTTGTTGGAAGAGTCCAACCTCAAAAATCGGCTGCGATTACGGAATATAACAACACGCTTGTTTTGCCGCCCTCAGCATCGAGTACTAACCCTTTGTAAGGGCAGGCGATAGCGCGTGTTGCCGAACACGCGGTATCTGGTGGAAAGCGGGGTGGCGGCAGTGGATAATGGGCGAGCCATTTTGGAGGAAAACGCAAGCGAGTGAACATAGACCACGAGACGCGTCAGTTGTGGGAAGGGTATAAAGGAATAGGCGCCGAAATTAATCTGGGTATGTGTTAGCGCGAGGGTTGATCAAAGAGATGATCCTGCAGCAACAAAATGATCCGATGATCGCGGTCCGGCAGACGGACCACGCGTTTCTCTCGGGATACTTTGCGCGCGAATGGGGAAACGAGGAATTTGTGCGGCCGGAGCCCTTCGATTCGTTTTGTCTGGCGGCGGCAGAACACGATAACGGGTGGCAGGAGTGGGAATTGGCCCCAGGCGTAGATCCGAAAACATTTGTGCCCTATTCGTTTATGACCGTGCCGACGGAAGAGCACGTTGCGCTTTATCAGCGGGGAATCGATAGGGTGGTGAAAGCGGATTTGTATGCAGGATTGCTGGTGGCGATGCATTGCATGGGATTGTACGATCGGGCCCTGGCCACCATACCGGGTTATTCGGCGAAATACGTGAAATCCCAGGAGCAGCATCTCGCGAATGATTTCGTGCAAAGGTTGCGTTTGCAGCAACTGAGACTGAAGGTGGACCTGCGCAACAATCCTGCGATGAAATCCTACGTGGAAGAGAATTTGATCAAGATGAATTTACAGCGATTGGAAGCACTCGATCGGTTGTCACTGTTCTTCTGCATGGGAGCGTTGGAGCAGACCACAATTGAAGCGGTGCCGGTAAACGACCAGGGAAAAGAAGCGGATTTAGAAATCCGGACTGTGGGAAAGCACCAGTTTACGATTACGCCGTATCCGTTCCGGCGTGAGCCGCTGGAAATTGCGATTGTGGCGCGGCGAATTCCCAAGCGGCGGTATACCGATGACGTTGACCTGCAGCGAGTGTTGACCGCAGCTTCATTTTTTCAGATGAAATATACGGTGCGCGCTGGGGCAAAGAAAGACCGGGCGCTGGGAACCGGCAGTTCGCACGTCTCCACGTAAGTTATTGTTGTTCGATTCGCGGTACGGATGAGCGCGTGGGAATCGAAAGCCCTAGCAGGCATCAAAAAGAAACCGCCTCCGCAGTGAACCCGTCATAGTATTAGAGCAACGTCGCTCCTCAGAAAGCATTGAAGACAACGATGGATAACGACGGGGCCACTTGGCCCAGTGGAGAAACGGCATGTACATGCGAAAACACTCAATGGCCTTTGGTGTGGCGATGCTTTGCGCAATGTGGCCGGGAAGTGCCGTGTGGGGACAGCAGGCAGGAAAGCTGGATGAGCATGCAGTGGTGATCACTGACGAGAAGGCTGCGACGATTAAGTCCACGACGCGACTGGTGCAAATGAGTGTGGTGGTGACAAATAAGAAGGGGGAGCCGATTACAGGGCTCAGTAAGGGTGATTTTACGATTGTCGATGAGTCAAACTCACAGCAGATCGAATTTTTCACCGAGGCAGCACCGGCTCCGGTCTCGGCTCCTACGGCCAAACCGCTCTTGCCGACGAACGTGTTCACGAATCGATTTGATTTGAAGGGGCAGGATCCGGGAGCGGTGATCATCATTCTATTTGATGCGGAGAATACTGCGACACAGGATCAATATTACTTGCGAAAGCAGGTAATGTCGCTGCTGAGAACGCTGAAATCGCAAGACCACGTGGCAATTTATGGTCTGACGACACAATTGCTGGTGTTGCACGATTTTACACAAGACGACTCGGCGCTGGTGGAAGCGGTGAACAAGTTTGCGCCAAAAGAATTAGTGGCGTTCGACCAGTCGTTTGCTACAAGGGTGCAATTCGTAGGGCCGTCGACCGGCGCGACTGGGCCTTGGCAGAATTTGGGGCAAGCCATGGAAACGCCGAACCGGCAAATATCAAACCAATATTTGAAGATGCGAATGGAGACAACCACGGAGGCGTTGAAAGCGATTGCTAAACATGTGGCGGCGATACCCGGACGCAAGAGCCTATTGTGGGTTTCCGGAGGATTTCCCGTCCAGATAGGTACGCCTACGATTGGGCGGCCGACCGATCTGTCGCTGGCAACGAATCAACGCACGGACCAGGGCGCTACTTCTGTATGCGCGGATATTACAAACCAGCTTGCTTGCCCAGAAGATGAGACCGGGACATTCGATGACGGGGTAAAGGCCGCAGTGCGGGAACTGAATCGTGCCAACGTGGCGATTTATCCCGTTGACGCGCATGGAGTGGCGGTGGACCCTTCGATTGGCCCGGAAGTGAAGGGCGGATTCGAAACGCTGGCGGTGCGCGACAATGATAAATCGTTTACTACGGAAACGTTAAACACTGAGCAGGAGACCCGAGCCACGTCGAAGATGCTGGCTGATGGTACGGGCGGAGTGGCATTTTTCGGTACAAATGATGTCAAGAATGCTCTGCAACGAGCGTTTGACGACAGCCGCTATGCATACACCATTGGATTTTATCCGGATCATGGAAAATGGAACGGCGCGTTTCGGAAAGTAAAGGTCAGCGTAAAAGTGGACGGGGCGCGGTTGCGCTACCGGAATGGCTACTTTGCGGACCCCGAGAAAGCAGACAGTGAGCCGCGGGCCAAAGCAGCGATTCAAGAGGCGGCGCTCAGTCCCGTGGAGGCAACGAGCTTGGGAATGATTGTGAGCGGGAAATTGTCGGGGCCCGCTGCTGAGCGTAAAGTCGAGTTGCATGTCGGACTTGATCCGAAACAATTGGTTCTGCAGAACACGGAAAATCATGAAAAAGGCGCGGTGGATTTGTATTTTGTGCAGCGCAACAGCAAAGGCGAACTGTTGGCGGCGGAAAATCAACGCGTCGGGATCAGCCTTGAAGACAAGCAATACGAGTATCTATCGAAGGCCGGGATGGTGCTGGGAAGGCACTTGACGATTGCGCCCGGCGCTGAAGAATTGCGAGTGTTAGTCCGGGATGCGAGTTCTGAGGCACTGGGATCGGTGACGATTCCGGTACAAGCCCTGTTTGCGGGACCAGGAACGGCAGGTGCCGTGGCTCCGGCGAAGTTGCAAAGTCCAAAGTAAAGAGTTTCAAGGCGTAGCGGAATCAGATTTCCGCTTGACATTTTTTTCCTGTGCGTACATCGTTAAAAGCTTTGCTCCTGCTTCCGATTGTGACTGACGAGAGGGGAAGCAGGCTCACTTTCCTATGACCAAGGTTCGGCTTTGTTTTCATGATCGATGCTTCGATGGCACTGCGTCTGCGGCGTTGTTTTATCGATTCTATCGCGAGCGGTTTGAGGCGGACGCGGACTTCCATTTTACAGGGATGACCCACAAGGCAAAGAGCCCGTGGGGCGAGGATCTATTTGACGGCGACGAGAATGTTATCGTCGATTTCAAATATTCCAATTCGCCGAAATTGACCTGGTGGTTCGATCATCATCAGAGCGCATTTTTGACTCCGGCAGATGTGGAATATTTCAAGAGATTCCCTGGCAAGAATATGTATTACGAGCCAGAGTACAAGTCCTGCACGAAGCTGATTGCCACAGTTACGAAAGAAAAATTCGGATTCGATACCAAGCCGCTGGAAGACTTGATTCATTGGGGAGACATTATTGATGGGGCGCAGTTTCCTACGCCACAATCGGCTACCGAATTGAAGGAGCCTGCGACGCAGTTGGCGTTGGTGATTGAAGCGGCTCCGGAAAACGGAATACCTGCGCAGATTATTACCGAGCTTGCGTATCGCCCGCTGGCGGAAATGGTGAAATTGCCGCTGGTGGCGAAACACCTGGGACCGTTGCTCGAGAGGCATTGGAAGTCGATTGAAATTTTGCGGGAGCGTTGTGAAGCGAAGGACGGTGTAATTTTCTTTGATGTGAGCGATTTGGACTTGGAAGGGTACAACAAGTTTGTGCCGTACCTGCTGCATCCGGAATGTGTGTATTCGGTGAGTGTTAGCGCTTCCGAGGCCCGCGCTAAAGTCTCGCTCGGGACGAATCCATGGAATCAAGCAACTGCCGATAAGAATTTGGCTAGTTTGGCGGAGAAATACGGAGGAGGCGGACATCCGCGTGTTTCGGCGATTTCTTTCGATCCGCAGGACCTGGAACGCGCGAAACAAGTGGCGCGGGATCTGGCGGCCGTCTTACGGGCCAAGTGAAGTCCTCACCGCTCGCTCTTCAATATCGACGAGCTGACGTAAAGCGGGATCATCATTCGTTGGGATCTAGCTTTTGAGAGAATCGAGTCGAGTCTGGCGAAGAGGTAAGTCGACAGAGAATTTGTTTTGCGTGTAAAATGAAGAATTGCCTGTGGACCGGTAGCTCAATGGTAGAGCAGTTGACTCTTAATCAACGGGTTGGAGGTTCGAGTCCTCCCCGGTTCACCACTTCAAATTATTGCTTAATCTAGACTTACGCTCCAAGTCTTGCTCACGCCGCTCACGGTTGTCACTCGCCCTAACGGAGCGAGAAGACATATCACGAGGGATTGCCTCTGATTCGCAGATTCGGGAGATCGCTCGACTCCTGAAACGATTCGCCTCTACGTGAGTCGCATACATCCCCGCGGCCACTGGGAACAGCGCTGCAACGCGGTGCAAACGCCGGTATTACTAAAGCCCTTCAACAACGCTTCGGGAGACGCCAGTTTCAGCCTCATACACGCCGTCAGGGTCCCCATGAATACCAACC
>DASXBH010000117.1:0-4834 GCA_036491775.1 Candidatus Acidiferrum sp. | reverse complement strand
GTGCGGCCGATGGGCGCGGGGCTGGAACTCTACGGAATGCACAAGGATGGCCGCGAGTTTCCGGTGGAGATCAGCTTGAGCCCGCTGGAAACGGAGGAGGGCGTGCTGGTTTCCAGCGCGATTCGCGATATCAGCGAGCGGAAGCGACTGGAGAAAACGATTTTAAAGATCAGCGAACGCGAACAACGCCGCATAGGCCAGGACTTGCACGACGGGCTGGGACAGCATCTGACCGGAATCGCGTTCATGAGCAAAGTGCTGGAAGAACGACTTTTGGATGGAGAGAGCCCCGAGGCGGCAGATGCGGCGAAAATCGTGGGGATGGTGAACGATGCAATTCGCAAAACCAAGGAGTTGGCGCGGGGTTTGCTGCCGGTAGTGTCGGAAGCGCACGGGTTGATGTCTGCGCTGAAACAGCGAGCGGGCGAGTTGGAGGATCTATTTCGAATCAGGGTGAAGTTTGAATGCGAAGAGCCGGTGTTGATTGACGACGTGAATGTGGCGACGCACTTGTACCACATAGCGCAAGAAGCAGTGAACAACGCGATTCGTCACGGGCAATGCCGGACGATCGTGATTGGACTGGCGGCAAAAAATGGAAACGGCACGCTATGGATACAGGACGACGGCAAAGGTTTCCCCAAGCAGGCGTCAACGAGCGGTGGGCAGGCAGGAGTGGGACTCAGCATCATGAACTATCGCGCTACGATGTTGGGCGGTTCGTTGAAAGTTCGGGAGAATGAAGGCGAGCGCGGAGTAACAGTGAACTGTGTGTTTCCGATGCGAAATTCAGTATAGGAGCGGGTGCTATGGCGACCAGCAGACCACAACTAACGTCTCATCCCAAAAAGTCGCGAGTGCTTTTGGTGGATGACCATCCAATTGTGAGGCAGGGTTTGGCATTATTGATCGATCGCGAGCCGGATCTGGCGGTGTGCGGGGAAGCGGAGGGCGCGCGCACAGCGTATCACGCGATCGCAACGCTGCGGCCGGACCTGGTGGTGCTGGATATTTCGTTGAGCGGACCAGACGGACTGGACGTCCTGAAGGAAATTCGCACCAGCACCGGATGCTTGCCGGTATTGATTCTGTCGATGCACGACGAATCAATCTATGCGGAGCGCGCCATGCGAGCGGGCGCAAACGGCTACATCATGAAACAGGAAGCAACGGAAAAAGTGTTGGTGGCCATTCGCAGAATTTTAGGAGGAGGTGTTTATTTGAGCGAGCGGCTGACCAGCACAATACTGCAGCAATTTGTGCGGGGTGCTTCGCCCGCCAAGACGGTCGCGTCGGTGATGACCTCGCCGCTGGTGAATCTAACAGATCGCGAACTGGAAGTGTTTCGGCTAATTGGCTCGGGCCACAGCACCCGGCAAATCGCAGATGAATTGCACCTCAGCGTGAAGACGATTGAGTCTTACCAGGCACACATAAAGGAGAAGCTGGCGCTGCGAAACGCGCGCGAACTGGTGCAGCATGCGATCGAGTGGAGCGTGAATCTGAATGGCGGTCATTAAGTGTCCGAAAAGCGTTGGAAAATTCGCAGGTCCTAAAGTAATCGCTTGAGGGGATTTCCCGATTTCACTCGCCAATCTTCCCCTATGGAATATTCGTCCTACGCCTGATTGTTCAATCCCGCCGTGACTGTGATGCTCCTAATCGAAAATTCGGATAGAGGTTCATTCCGAGAGCGATTTTTCCACGACGTTGCTTGGACACACCTCGCCTGCGTTGTTCTGTGCAATGACCACGCGGGAGCCCGAAAGGAGAGGCGACACATGACTCCTGAAGCGGCAGTTCCTTACGGCCGAAAAACGCAAAAGCCATCGCCGGTTTCCGATGTACACATACTTTGGATCACGGCGGGGCTCAGTTGCGATGGAGATTCTGTCTCGATAACCGCGGCAACGCAGCCAAGTATTGAAGACGTTTTACTGGGTGCAATCCCCGGCTTGCCGCGAGTGCACCTGCACAATCCGGTGCTGGCCTACGAAAACGGCGACGACTTCTTGAAATACTGGTATCAGGCGGAACAAGGAAAGCTGGAACCGTTTGTGCTGGTAGTCGAAGGATCAATTCCCAACGAAAAGATTAAGAAGGAAGGGTATTGGGCGGCGCTGGGGACGAACCATGATACCGGCCAGCCGATTCCCACCAATGAATGGATTGACCGGTTGGCGCCTAAGGCGCTGGCGGTGATTGGCTGTGGAACCTGCGCGACGTATGGCGGGATTCACGCCATGGCAGGGAATCCTACTGGCGCCATGGGACTGGCGGATTATTTGGGATGGGGATTTAAGTCGAAGGCCGGCTTGCCGATTGTGAATGTGCCTGGATGCCCGGTGCAACCCGACAACTTTATGGAGACAGTTTTGTATCTCCTTTATCAAGTGGCGGGACTGGCGCCGATGATTCCGCTGGATGACCAACTGCGGCCGACAGGGTTGTTCGGAAGCACTGTGCACGATGGTTGCGATCGCGCGGGTTTCTATGAGCAGGGCGACTTCGCCGAAGTTTACGGCTCGCCAAAATGCATCGTGAAACTGGGCTGCTGGGGTCCGGTGGTGAATTGCAATGTGCCGAAACGCGGATGGATGGCTGGAATCGGCGGCTGCCCGAACGTGGGCGGAATTTGCATTGGATGCACCATGCCTGGATTCCCGGACAAGTTCATGCCGTTTATGGATGAACCGCCAGGAGCTCGGATCTCTACCAACACCATTGGCATGTATGGCAAAGCGGTGCGAACTTTGCGCGCATTTACACAAGAGACGGTAAACAAGGAACCGAAGTGGCGGCACCCGCGCGCAGAACTGACTACCGGCTACAGACCGCGGGCCTAAGTCGAAATGCAGGTCAACAAGATCAGCGAGATCAAGGAGCGAAGAAAATGGGCACGATGACGACGGTAGAAAAAAAGACGCCGACCGGTTCGCGGAAATTAGTGGATATGAGCTGGGATCCAATTACCCGCATTGTCGGCAGTTTGGGAATTTTCACCAAAATCGATTTCGAGAACCGGCAGGTTGCGGAGTGTCATAGCACTTCGTCAATTTTTCGCGGCTACAGCATTTTCATGAAGGGCAAAGATCCGCGCGACGCGCACTTCATTACCAGCCGTATTTGCGGTATCTGCGGAGACAACCATGCCACGTGCGCCACATATGCGCAGAACATGGCCTTTGGTGTGCGGCCGCCGGATCTTGCGGAGTGGATCGTGAATCTGGGTGAAGCCGCCGAGTACATGTTCGACCACAACATTTTCCAAGACAACCTGGTGGGCGTGGATTTCTGCGAGCAGATGGTCAAGGAAACGAATCCATCCGTGTACGCCAAGGCAGAAAAAACCGCGGCACCGCATTCGAACTTGCACGGCTTTCGAACAATCGCCGATATCATGAAGGCGCTGAACCCCTTCACTGGCTCGTTCTATCGCGAAGCGCTGCAGATGAGCCGCATGACGCGCGAGATGTTTTGCCTGATGGAAGGACGCCACGTGCATCCATCGACGCTGTATCCGGGTGGGGTAGGAACGGTGCCGACGGTGCAATTGTTCACGGATTATCTGGTGCGGTTGATGCGCTACGTGGAGTTCATGAAGAAAGTTGTGCCGCTGCACGACGACCTGTTTGACTTTTTCTACGACGCGCTACCTGGCTATGAAGAAGTGGGCCGGCGCCGCGTGTTGCTGGGGTGCTGGGGTTCGTTCAACAACCCCGCGGTGTGCGACTACACCTATAAGAACATGGCCAAATGGGGCAAGGCCATGTACGTGACGCCGGGCGTGGTGGTGGACGACCAGTTGGTGACCAATGATCTGGTGGACATCAATCTGAACATTCGCATTTTGCTGGGCAGCTCGTATTACGACGGCTGGGAAAACGGCGAAAAATTTGTGACCAAGGATCCGCTGGGAAATCCCGTGGATCAGAATCATCCCTGGAATCAGACCACTATCCCCAGGCCGCAGAAGCGCGACTTCAGCGGCAAATACACGTGGGTGATGTCGCCGCGGTGGTTGGATAAAAGGACCGGCGATCATCTAGCCCTCGACACAGGAGGAGGGCCGATCGCACGGTTGTGGGCGACGGCCCTCGCGGGCATCGTCGATATTGGCTACATCAAGTCGACGGGCCGCAGCGTGAAGATGTATTTGCCGAAGACGCCTTCGCTGCCGGAAGTCGAGTTCGAATGGAAGATTCCCAAGTGGAGCAACGCGATTGAGCGCGATCGGGCGCGGACGTACTTCCAGGTGTATGCGGCATCGGCGGCTCTCTACTTTGTGGAGAAGGCGCTGGCCGAGTTGCATGCGGGAAGAACACGGACGTGGACGGAGTTCACCGTGCCGCAAGACGCGATTGGCTGCGGGTTCCACGAAGCGGTGCGCGGTGTGCTTTCACATCACGTGGTGATTCGCGACGGCAAAATCGCAAATTATCATCCGTATCCGCCAACACCGTGGAACGCGAATCCGCGAGATATCCACGGAACGCCGGGGCCATACGAAGATGCGGTGCAGAACACCCCCATCTTCGAAGAAAACGGACCAGACAAATTCAAGGGAATCGACATTATGCGGGCGGTGCGGAGCTTCGATCCGTGCTTGCCGTGCGGCGTGCACATGTACCTTGGCAACGGCAAGGTGCTGGAGACGCACCATTCGCCGATGTTTGGAATGCAAACCTGAGATGAGTGGAGTTCGACCGGAAGCGAGTGGGTGCCCCCGCTCGCTTCCAGCTGTCTCTAGTGAAACTCTGGCGTGAAAGGGAATATGGCGCAAGACGCGGCGTTTCAAAAGCAGGTCCAGAGAATTGGGGAATTGGTGGAGCGG
>DASXBH010000116.1:0-3610 GCA_036491775.1 Candidatus Acidiferrum sp. | reverse complement strand
CGGTCCTTGTACTTTTCATACACCGCTTCCAGTGCCGAATACTGCGGCGTGTAGCCGCAACGGCTGGCGACGTTGACCAGGAGCGCGACTTTACCTTTATACGACGACAGCGGCACAGACTGGCCGTCGATCGAATTTAATGTGAAATCATAGACGGTCTTTTCCGCTGCCATAAGTGAAGTCCCCAAGAGTGCCACCAGCATAAGAGCTTTTTTCATAGTCACTCCAATATCTGCAACCGCGTGTCTTTAACCAAAGCAAGTTTACCCGACACTGCACTCTTTCGCGACATCCTGACATGTTCGGTCAAATGCTCTATTTCTCCGTGTTCAACTCTGCGAAGAGCCGTTACTTAGTGCGAAATTGCCGAGCACCTTGCAACGGATTCGCGTTTTCTCACTCGACTAAACACCCGTTGCGTTGGGGATTGAGCCTCCATTGCGCCTGTTATAGACTGCGCCAGACATTGAAGCTGTTTGCACGTACGTGCGAGACCCAATTGTGGAGGTGAGCTTGCTCATTGCGTCCGGGATGGCGGTGACTCACCGAACTTTAGCGCCCATCGACCTTGTTATCATTGCCGTTTACTTCCTGATCGTTTTTGGCATCGGCTTCTATTTTTCCCGCAAGGAGCGCACTTCCGAGGATTATTTCCTGGCCAGTCGCAATATCGGCTGGTTTGCTATTGGCGCTTCTCTTTTCGTTTCGAACATCTCCACGGAACATTTCATCGGCCTCGCGGGTTCCGGCGCCGCCGTGGGCCTTGCTCCTGGACATTACGAATGGCTCGCGTCCCTGATCCTGCTGCTTCTGGGCTGGGTGTTCGTACCGTTTTATCTTCGTTCCAACGTGTTTACCATGCCGGAATTTCTCGAGCGCCGTTTTAATCGCAATTGTGCAACGTATCTCGCCAGCATTTCGATCATCGCGTATATTTTCACAAAAATTTCCGTCCACCTGTATGCGGCTGCAATCGTGTTGGAACGCGTCGTCGGCTGGAGTCCGTTAACGGCCGCCGTGATTCTCGTGATTGCCACCGGCATCTACACGGTCGCGGGTGGCCTGGCCGCGGTCATCTATACAGATTTGGTGCAGACGCTGATTTTATTGGCTGGCGCACTCGCTCTCACTTTCATCGGTCTGGATAAAGTTGGAGGATTCGCAGGATTACGTGCGGCTGTTCCACCGGATTACTTCCACATGATGAAACCGATGAGCGATCCTGCGTTCCCTTGGACCGGCATTTTCTTTGGCGCACCAATTTTAGGGATTTGGTATTGGTGTACCGACCAGGTCATTGTGCAGCGCGTCCTTTCCGCGCGGGATGAGGGTCACGCTAAAGCTGGCACGATTTTTGCCGGCTATCTAAAAGTTCTTCCGGTCTTCGTGCTCGTTCTTCCCGGATTGATCGCCTACGCGCTCTACCCGCAAATGTTCACCTTGGTCGATGGCAAAGTTACCAACGGCGACATCGCCTATCCGATGCTCATCGTTAACTTGCTGCCCGTCGGTCTGGTCGGCCTGATGATTGCTGCGCTTCTCGCCGCGTTGATGGGCGCGATGAGTTCCGTCTTCAACTCGGCGTCAACGATGGTCACACTCGATTTTTATAAAAAGTTTCAGCCCAATGCCAACGAGGCGCAACTAGTGCTGTTCGGCCGCATCGCCACCGGAGTAATGGTGTTGCTTGGCCTGCTGTGGGTTCCGTTCATTCAGTCGATGAACAATCAATTGTGGCTCTATCTGCAGAGTGTGCAGGCCTACATTAGTCCGCCAATCGCTGTGTGCTTCATCTTCGGGATTCTGTGGCCGCGCCTGAATGGACAAGGTGCCATCACTTCTCTGCTGGTCGGTTTCGTCTTAGGTGCTGCACGGTTTATTTATGAAGTACTGGACAAGTCGCGGCATTTCAGCTCGCCCATCATTCGATGGATGGTCGACATGAATTTTCTGCACTACGCTATTCTTATGTTCGTGGTGTGTACCCTTGTTCTGATCGGCGTAAGCATGATGTTTCCCGCGCCCGATCGTAAGAAACTCGCCGGACTTACGTTTGCAACGGTTGATGAAAAAATCGAAACCGTTGGCGTCAGAACAGCACAACTGGCCAGAGAAACGCCGCGCGAGCACAAGTTGAATCTCGCATTCACGCTTCTCTTGTTGGTTATCGTGGTGGGGTTATGGATCCACTTTCGATGACTTCTCGTGTCGACAGTTCTTTCGGCAGACGCCTTGACCCGATCCTTGCGATGCCTGTCAATGTTTCGCAGCCTGAAGCCCTCGCAGCATTTGGCGATGCGAGCCTTTCGGGACTGTACTGGCGTGCGGCGCGCGGACCTCTGCAAAAGTTGGCGCTGATGTACCTGCCGTTTTTCTTGTATCACGTTAGCTACGAAGTCGGCGCCGCGCGGCATTCCAGATGGTTCGCTCTCGATCGTGTGCAAGGAGCACTTGATCTTTTCGAATTTCCCAGTGAACCAGCAAGAGAGCAGTTGATTCAGGTGGAAAGCAGGAATCACGTTCTTCCTTCATTTGACGTAGCTGCTGCGGAAATCGTTTTGCGCGAGAAGTTGCTGCGCATCATTTTTCAGCAGGGTTTTTTCCGTGTACGCGATCTGCGCCTGCAAATACAAAAATCCGCGATCGAATTCAGCATGCCGTACTGGCTTGGTCTCTACGGACCCGACGGCGGCTTGCGTTGTCGCGTCATGGATGCAGTGAGGCGACGGATGGAAGGCGAAAAAGCTGTAGAGCTATTCGAAAATTGGCTGGCAGCTTAGTAATTGCGGTGCCGATCGAGTTTCAGCGAAATATCAGTTTCCCAAATGCCTCAGGAACATGGAAATTCGGTTTTGGTGAATTCGTAGGACTCCAGGCCGAGTAAAACCGGGGCTCGCTTTCGCCTTCCACACGATAGAAATTCACGCGCCAGACGTCATCCGCTGAAAAGCGGGGCGTGAGGCTTTCCATTGGGATAACTAGTTCGGCAGTCCACGTGTGGTTCTCCTTGTCCAACATCACGCGACGCTTCAACTTGCTATGCAGTTCCTCTTTTTCACCATGTGAAATAGCAAGATCGATCCACTGGGCGTTCGGACTGACTTCAAATTCTTTATATTTTCGCGGATCGCTCGTATCCGGCTGCAAAAAAACTTCCGCCACATCCCGATCCCACAATTCGTCGCGCCAGCCATCCGGTCTGGCGTCAGGGTAAACGGTGATGGTGCGATATCGCTGGTGAAACCGCAAAAAGAGCGTCTCCGGAGTCCACAGAATTCGAACTTCTGTCGTTCGCTCCGGATCGGCATTCTTTCCGCGCCAATCGTGGTCGAACTGTGTTTCCGGAGCACGCCTCCAATCGCGCATATTCGGAAAGCCTTTCGAATCCACACTCCCGGTAAGCCGTGTTGCTATAGCCGTAGGAAGTTTCGACTCGTCGGGGGTGGGCGTTTGATCCATAAGCTCTCCATTCTATTCTATCCGCCGTACGCGCCTGGAGCGTTTGCCTCTCCTGACAAACGGGCCAGCAGCCTGTTTGCGCACCGGACCACAACGAGAAATCGTGGCTCGGTAATCGCCGTGTTAGCATCGATTCGGGCCAGCATTCTGC
>DASXBH010000115.1:0-16426 GCA_036491775.1 Candidatus Acidiferrum sp. | reverse complement strand
AATTTGTGCGAATTCGCGAGTGTATGAGGAAAAAGTGTCAAAGGTAGGCTCGGGCGCGATGGTAGATGGGTCAATCTGTTCGTCCCAGGGGAGGACGTCGGTGCGCTCGAATATTTGGTGAGGAAGGCCCAGTTTAGTTGCGGTCAAGCTAGCATAGTGAGGCTCTTCGTCGTCCATGAAGGCACGCCAACTCATCGTGAAGGCTTTGAGGGCTGAGGAGTTTCCCGCTTCGAGGGCGCTTTGGGAGGCGACGGCGCAGATGGCGCCGGAATCGAGGCCGCCGCTTAGCTGGAGAGCTACGGGACCTGAGGTGGGCATTTGATCTTGAATGGCACGGTGAAGGTGTTCGCGAAAGGCTTCGATGAGATCGGAATCGGCGAGTTGCAGGGGCTCTTCGATGGGTAAGGTGAGGAAGCGACGGACTTCAATATGGTTGTTTTGGACTGTGAGGATGTGGGCGGCAGGCAGCCGATGTATGTGGCTATAGACGGTGCGAGTGGAATCGGCACACCAACCTGCGAGTAGGCAGTCGCCGATGAAGTGCTCGTCGAGCTGGCGAGAAATTTCTGGAACGGCGCGGAAGGTTTGCAGGGTGTTCCCAAAGCAGAACCCGCCGGGAAATTGCGCGTAAAAAAATGGACGGGCTCCCGTGAAGTGGCGCGCACAGCAGAGTTTTTTTTCGTGGTTGTCCCAGACAGCGAAAGCAAAATCGCCGAACAGAAATTGCAACGTGGCTTCGCCGAAACAGCGCCAGGCGTGCAGGAGGAGTTCTTCATCGGTGGCTTCGGGCGCGAGGTGCACGCCGGATTTTGTGAGACGTTCATGGAGTTGTGCGCGCCCATCGAGGCGCACATCGCCCAGCAACCAATAGCGATCGTCAAGAACTGCTGGCTGTTGGCGCGCTTGGCGGACGGGTTCGGTTTCCATCAGGGCGAAGCAGGTACTTATTCCGTTGTGCTTCCAAATGTTGGTACCGTCTGGGCCGCGAGAGCTTAGTTGCTGCGCTATTTTCTGTAAAACAGGATCGGGTGTGGAAGCGTCGTCGTGGCGGATGATGCCGAAGAAGCCGCTCATGGCGAGCCTGCCGGAGGTTCCACGAGATCGCTATCGAACGCGGCGTAGTGTTTGTGAACTTCGTGGGATTGGTTAAGAGTGTGGCCTTGGTATTCGACCCAGGCGTGTGCTTCAAATTTGCCGTCGGTCTTGCGGACACCAATGCGAAGTTGGGGGGTGATGCACTGTTCGCTTAACAGATACCAGAGGGCCAAGGATTCTTCTAAACAGGTGGGACGAATGGGGCTGTAGTGCGTGGCCGAGTGCACCATGCGGCAGGTCATGGAAAGGGATTGATCTTGCTGCGAAATGGGCGATAGCGGGCCAGTAAATGCAGTGCGCTGCTGGGCCAAACGCGACTTCAACCATTGCTGCGTCTTTTTGTAGCCACGGAATCGAAGGGAGGCGCGGATCATGGGCAAGAGCAGTGCGGCGCTGCGGAAGAGCCTCCGGGCGTTTGGGTCCAGCGCCCTATATCGCTGGAATTGTTCCCACATCGTTGGAGGAAACGGTCAGAAGTCCGTTGTCGACGAGTTGTTTGACAAGATCGACCAAGTGCTGGCGTAGCAATTCAGGTTGCACATCGAATTCGTGCGCGAGCTTAGCGTACGCTTCGTCGATATTTGGGGAAGTTGTGACGAGTTCCCACATGCGTGAGCCGGTAGCATCTAAACCAAAATAGCGCTCGGTCTCGAGATTAAGGAGAACCGCTTCGCCGTCGAGGTGTCGCACGAGCACATGGGGAGGGGCCACGACGCGATTTGTAAATGCCACCATGCAAAAAGCTCCAGAGAGGATGTTTAACGAGGCCGGGGACAACCGCCATCCAGATGGTCCTGAATATCTTACCGGGGTTTGCGGGTATTCGCTATGCAGCGGGAGCGACGCTAAGGCCGATTGTTTTCCGCATGCAGACACGTTATAAATTCGAGAGTGTCTGAAGCGGCGATCAGAGTCGAATCTCTTGAAAAATGGTTTCCTCCTACGCAAGGGGGCTGGCGGGCATTTCTTCAGCCGTTCGGGCGGCCGACGTTTGCAGCACTGCGTGGAATTTCGTTGGAAGTGCGGGCGGGCGAGGCGGTGGCGCTGTTGGGCGCCAATGGTGCAGGCAAGACTACACTACTGAGAATTCTGGCGACGCTACTCGTGCCTACCAAAGGGCATGCCGTGCTTGCCGGTTATGACACGGAGAAGGAGCCGGCGGCGGTTCGAAGGAATTTGGGATACCACGCGGGCAGCGACTTGGGATTTTATGCGCGATTGAGCGGGCGGGAGAATCTGCGATTTTTCGGTCGACTGAACCACCTACAGGGCGCGGATCTAGAAGGCAAAATCCGGAAATTCGCGAAGCGATTCGAACTGGAAGGCGTAATCGACCGGCAGGTGCGCACGCTTTCTTCGGGAACTGTGCAGAGGTTGAGCCTGCTGCGCGCACTGCTACATGAGCCCACCGTGTTGCTGCTGGATGAGCCGACGCGAAGCCTGGATGCGATTGCGGCTGCGGAATTCCGGCACTTTCTGAAGTCCGAGGTACTGGCGCAACGCCGGGCTAGCGTCTTGTTCGCGTCACATACGCTTCCGGAAATTGAGTTTCTCGCGGATCGTGTAGCGATTCTGCACGAAGGGAAGGTATTGGCGATCGACTCTCCGGCAGCGCTTCACAAAACTTATGATTGCGCGTCTCTGGAGGAAGTATTTCTGCGGATAACAGGCCGAAACGTGTCGTTTTCCGAGGAGGCACATCCGGCGTGAGGAAAGCGCTTCGCGATTTTTTTCTATTTTTTGTGCGCGATCTGCGGATCGCGGCTACGTATCGCAGTCCGTTCGTGTTCGAAATTATTCAGGCGTTGCTGGGCGCGACGATGCTGTATTACGTGGCACGCTTCGTGGATTCACCAGAATTACGAGAAGCGCTGCCACAAGGAAGAAGTTACTTCACGTATTCCTTGGTGGGCTTCATCTTTTTCGATTATTTGAATGAGGCGATGGATACGTTTGACCGCAGCCTGTTGGAGGCTCGGGATACGCGCACGCTGGAGCCCTTGTTGGTATCACAAATACCGCTGTCGCTGATTCTGGCGGGTTCCGCGATGTACCCATTTGTGGCGACGACGATGCGCATTGCGGTGTATATCGCATGGGGAGCGCTTTTGTTTGGCTTCCCGCTGGGAAGTGCGAACTGGCTATCAGTGGTGGTCGTGCTGGCGGCCACGTTGCTGGCGTTTTCAGCTTTGGGAATTTTATCGGCGGCACATTTGCTGTTGTTCAAGCGGGGGAATCCACTGAAGTGGATGATTCTGGGACTGTCCAGCGTGATCGGCGGGATGCTGTTCCCAGTGGATATTCTTCCGAACTGGCTACAAATAATCGCGAGAGTGAATCCGGTAACGTACGCCTTGGATGCAATGCGCAGAGCGTTGCTGGATGGAGCGAGCGTGGTAGGAGTCGGGCAGCCGCTATTGGTTCTCGTTGGATTCGGAATTGTTGCGCTCCCCGCGTCGATTGCGGTGTTTAGCTGGTCACTGCGGCGCACCAAGATTACCGGCACGCTGACGCACACTTAGCGGCGTAGCAAAACAAAACCGGCCCAAAAAGCAGGCCGGTTGAGTTTGTGGTTTAACTTGAAGCGATTTACGGCTTTTTCTTTTTGGTGCTGCCAGTCTTCATATCGATACCGCCAGTGAGTTGCTGAACCTGCTCGAGCCCTTGTTTCGCTTGGGTCCCCCACGGGCCATTGGGATCGAGTTCGATGGCCTTCTGATAGGCTTCGACGGTGCCCGGTTTCAGAGTAACTTGCATCTTGTCGCCGACTTGCTTGTAATCGGCCGAGGCTACGAGGCAAGCGCCGAGCAGGTAGTAAGTTTGGGCATTTTTGGGATCGATGGACGCGGACTTCTGCAGCGGTTCGACAGCTTCGGTCATGCGGCCCGCTTGATAAAGGCTGATACCAAAATTGCGCCAGGCGAGAGCAGCGTTGGCAGGATCGAGTTCTGCGCTCTTGCTGTAAGCAGCTTTGGCTTCCTCGATTTTTCCGGTGCGGCCCAAGACGTTACCAAGATTGTTGTAGTAGCTGGCGTTGTCGGGCTTGGCAGCAACGGCCTGTTGATAGGCGTTGATGGCTTCATCATTGCGGCCAGCTAGGTCGTAGGCTTCGCCCATGCGCGCCCAGAACAAATGGACGTTAGGATCTTTTTCCGGAGCGGCTTTCTGCGCTTCCTGAAATTCCGCGACGGCCTGATTGCCAAGGTCAGCGACTTTCTGCTTAGCGGCATCTCTCTGGTCGGCAGGAGCTTTGGAAAGCTCCGCCTTGGCCGCGCGTTCTTGATCGAGGAATCCAACACCTTTGGTGAAGTGTTCCTTCATGCCGCTGAATTTCTGCTGTTGCTCTTGCTGCTGTTTATATTTGGCAGCGGCTTCGGGGTTCTGCTTCTCGAGAATTTCTCTGAAATTCAAATTGATGGGAGGATTCCCGCCACCCGCAGCCACCTGGGTCGGAATCTCGAAGGGTTGCTGCATTTGAGGAGGCTTGACGGTGAAGGTGTACTTGCCTGGTTTCAAATTGGGGAAAACAAACTTTCCGTTGGCGTCCGTTTTTGATTGTTGAACGGCGCCCATGTCGCTCTTGATCGTGACTGGCAAATCGGCCCACGGCTTCCCATCGAAATCGATAATTGAGCCTTCAATCTTTCCATCATTCTGTGCAGCGGCCCGCGGTGCAAGGAAACTAACGAGCGCTACAATCAGCATCGCGGCGAGCGCGTACGATTTCAACACTTTCGGCATGCTCCAATCTCCTTTTTTGTCGTGAGGAGCGCCAGCCTTGATCCGCTGGCTGGTACAGAGACCATTATCGCTCATCTTTGCCGGATTCCAATGGGCAGCGAGAATTTGTTAATGAGAGTGAGCGGACCGGAGCTGGTACGGTATCGGGTCGGAGTCGTGCTCTTCGGCAAAGGCACGCAGACGGAGAAGACAACTGTCGCAGGTGCCACAGGCGAGGTCTTCGCCCTGATAGCAGGACCAAGTCAGGTGCAGCGGGGCGTTTAATTCCCTGCCCCGACGGATAATCTCGCTTTTTTTCATTTGAATTACGGGGGTGACGATGTCGACCATGGTCTCGGGACGAGTGCCAACGCGGATGAGTTCCTGAAACACGCGATAGTATTCCGGGCGACAGTCAGGATAGCCAGAACTATCTTCAGCGACCGCACCGATATAGATTTCCTGGGCGCTAATGGCTTCGGCCCAGCTGACCGCGACGCTAAGGAAGTGGGCGTTGCGAAAAGGCACGTAAGTAACGGGAATGGAGCTGCTGCGTGGGCCGGGGGCGTTGAGTTGGTTTTCCGGGACATCAATGTTTTTGTCGGTGAGTGCGGAACCGCCGATAGCGCGAAAATGATCGAGTTTGACCATGAGCCGCGTGGGCACTTGCAGGTAATCGGCAATTTCGCGGAAGGCGCGTTGTTCGCGGGCTTCGGTGCGCTGGCCGTAACTGGCGTGGAGGAGGGCGACGCGGTCGGCCCTATGGCGCTGGCACGCGATAGCGGCGCAGACACAGGAGTCCATGCCTCCACTGAGCAATACGACTGCTTCTACTTTGGCCATTGAATCAAACCCCCCGAACTAACCACATTCGAAACGTAGTTGCGCGCTATCACGCTAGACGCCGCGCATCGCAGGGTCCCAGACAATTTTGTGTAGTTGAAGGCCGAGGCGAGCCGGCACGCCATCTTCGAGCATCCACTCGGCTAGCAGGCGAGGTTGCAGGCCGGTCCATTTTCCGTGCGGATCATCGTTGACCGGCGAGATCAGCACCTGCTTAACGCGCTCGGCCAAGCGGTGCTGGCGAGAAAAGTCTCGCGCGAACTCGTAATCTTTGCGACTGGAAACGACGAATTTGACTTCGTCGTGTTCGCCGAGCTCCTGAAGATTGTCGAGATTGAAGGTATCTGGTTCGCCGGAATCGGGACACTTTACGTCGACTATTTTGATGACCTGCTTGGGCAGGCGGCCGATGAAGCGCTCGCCGCTAGTTTCGATCATTACGGTATAGCCGGCGGCGAGAAGTTTTTCGGCCAACGAGTAAATCTGTTCCTGGAGCAGCGGTTCGCCGCCAGTCAATTCGACGAGAGGAACGCCGGCGGGCGAGCCATCGGCCAGACGATTGAGTGCTTCAACGCGCTCGAGCACATCGGAAACGCTCATCTTTTGCCCACCGTGAAAGGCGTAGGCTGTGTCGCACCAGGTACAGCGCAAATTGCATCCGGTGAGACGAACGAAGATGCAGGGAAGGCCGGCGCGGGTTCCTTCGCCTTGGATGGATTTGAAAATCTCGGTGATAAACATGGGGCCCTAGGTATTGGGAGCTTGCGTTTCGGCAGCAGCCGCTTTCTCTTTTTTCGCAGCGCGTTTTGACAGCCAATAAATTCCACCAAAAAACAAGACCATGGCACCGATCAGACGAGGGTAGCCGGGGGAAATGCCCATCATCCGAAGAACAACGATGTAGCCCGCGGCAATGAGGAGCGCGGGAATAAAAATAATGTAGATGGAACGATTCATGTCGTTACCTCTAACCGCGTGGACTGTATCGGGCACTGGCCGTATCGGTTTCCCAGATCACTGTGTGAGTGACATAAGCACCGGGCGGCAGGCCGGTGAGCTGACTGGAAATTTCATCATAAAAATACTTGGCCATATTTTCGGCGGAGGGATTCACGGTGGTGAATGGCTCGAGATCGTTGATGAACTGGTGGTCGAGTCGCTTGATGATGCCGCGCAGCACTTGCTTGAGTTGAGTGAAGTCGACCAGTAGGCCGATGTGGTCGAGCTGCGGCCCTTCGAGCGTGACCTGAACGCGGTAATTGTGGCCGTGCACGTTCTCGCACTTGCCCTTGTAACCGCGAAGGGCGTGCCCGGAGGAAAATGTCTCTTCTACGCTGACTTGAAACATCGGTGAACGTTTACTCTCCAGGAGGCTAAGACCGCCTCCAACCACTGCCCTGTTTACCCAAGGAAGGTCTCGAGCTGTTCGCTCAGAAGGTACTTTCATTGAGGAATCGCGCCACTTCCGTCAAATCGTTGGTGCGTCGGTATTGCGGCAGCGAGTCTAAGAAAATTTTACCATAGGGCATCCGCACGATGCGGCTGTCGAGGAGGGCCAGAACGCCACGGTCGGTTTTGGAGCGGATGAGGCGGCCAAAGCCCTGTTTCAAGGAGAGTACAGCCTGGGGCACCTGGAACTCGGAGAAGGGGTTGCGGCCTTCTTCCTGCAAGGCGCGGACGCGAGCGGCCACGATGGGGTCGCTGGGAACGGCAAAAGGAAGCCGGTCGACAATGACGCAGGAGAGCTGATCGCCGGGGACGTCTACACCCTGCCAGAAGCTGGAAGTGGCAAAGAGGATGGCGTTTGCGGTGTTCTTGAAGCGCTCGAGAAGGACCGGCCTGGGCGCGGTGCCCTGCAGAAGCACTGGGTAATCGATGCGATTGCGGACGCGTTCGAAAAGATCGTTCATTTGCGAATAGCTGGTGAAGAGGCAAAAGGCGCGGCCCTGACTGCGCTCGAGCAATTGAACGATTTCGTCGGCAGCTTTGCTGGAAAATCCTGCGTCGCGGACATCGGGCATTTTGTGCGGAAGATAAAGGAGCGCCTGCTGGCCGTAGTCGAACTCGGGAGGAAGAGCATTTTCTTTGACGTGATCGAGGCCGAGACGCTGGCGAATGTAGTCGAACTTGCCGCCGACGGTGAGAGTGGCTGAGGTGAGGATAACGGTATCGAAGGGTTCGAAGAGACGCTCGCGGAGAATCTGGCTGATATCGATAGGAGTGGCAGCGAGAAAAACGCCTTTGTTGCGTCGCTCGAACCAGTAGACGTAGTTTTTTTCGTTGGACTCGAAGAGAAAAGCGAGTTCCTGGCGCAATTCGAAACTGCGGCGCGCAACGCGGAGAAGTTCTTCGGGCTTTTGAGTGAGCGCGGCGAATTCGGTTTCCATGCCCTTGAGAGAGTTCATCAAAGAATCGTAGGCTTCGTGATTTTGCTCGAGGAAGGCTTCGCGTTCGTTGCGAGTGAATGGGAAACGGCCATCGCGCGGAGGGAAGGCGTCGAAGAAAGTGCGGTTTTTTTCGCGGATGCGCTGGGTGCGGCGCAGCAGTGTGGGGCTACCAAGATGGGTGAGACGCAAGGCCTGATCAGCATCGCGAGCGAGTTCTTCGAAACGAAAATTGGAGATCTGCTGGCCGAAATAATCGCTGGCAACATCCTCCATTTCGTGAGCTTCGTCGAAAACCACGGCGGAGTATTCGGGAAGAATGCTGCCAAAGTCGTCTTGCCTGAGGGCGAGGTCGGCGAAGAAAAGATGGTGATTGACGATGATGAGATCGGCGTCTTTCGCGCGAGTCTGCATGGCGGTGAGGAAACACTGATCGAATTCAGGACATTTCTTGCCGGTACAGGTATCGCGACGAGCATCGATGCGCGTCCATAGGTCGGAATCGTCGGGGAGAAATGTGAGCTCGGCGCGATCGCCGGTTTCGGTGACCTTGGCCCATTCCTTAATTTGTTTGAAGGCGTCAACTTCTTCGAGGCCGCGGAGCATAGGCTGGTCAGCGAGCGCGTGAAGCTTGGTGCGGCAGAGGAAATTGGAACGGCCCTTCATGACCGCGACTTTGAGCTCGGGTGCAAAGTGCTTCTGCAAAAACGGGACATCTTTCTGGTAGAGCTGTTCCTGAAGAGACTTGGTGGCGGTGGAAACGACGACGCGGCGGCCGCTACAAATGGCAGGTAGGAGGTAGGCGAGGGTTTTGCCGGTGCCGGTGCCGGCTTCGACGATGGCGTGGTGATGATTTTCGAAGGCGTGATCGACGGTCTCAGCCATCTCTAGCTGCGCCGGACGGTGCTCGTAGCCACCGATCATACATTTGTCTAAGTAGCCGCCAGGACCGAAGATCTGCTCCATGGAAGGCTTATTGGGGTCTCGAGGCGCAGCGGCTTCGGGGAGGGCCGTGGGATCGTCTAGTTCGTCCGGTAAATCATGGGTGACGGTGGGGGCTTTGGCACGACGAGGGGCTAGTTCCTCCTCAAGGGGTACGTATACCCGCTCCGGCGCGAGCGAAGTAGGCCGAGATTCGGGAGAAACAGTCTTCGAACTGCGTTTAGCCAGAAAGCCACCTGCGTTGCAGAGAGCAACCTTGAAAAGCTAACGATAACACACTCCGACGGAGAGACTGGAGAAGGTGGGTTGCGGCGGGAACCCGCGTACCCTGTTGCGGATAGGGACCGACTGGACGAAAAGACGGTTAGCAGTTAGGCACGCACGGAGCATCCTGGGCCCGTAGGTAAGCACGCAAAGGATTAGAGTGGCATTGGGGATTCCTAATAGATTGACCATCGGTCCCAGCCCGTCAAATCCGGTCGTGGGGTGTATGCATGCGCTCGAGAAGCTTACTGGCACTTTTTGCGTTGGCGGCGGTGCTGCCGCTGACGTCCTGTAGCGGTGTTAAATCGGCCTGCACGGTAAATTGCGGGGGCGGCGGCACCGGAAATGCAACGGTAAGTATGACGATTTATGCCTCCGCGTCGTCGAGCGTAAACGTGCTGAGCATGACGCTGCCGGTGATTGGCGTGAGCCTGACACCCGCGACGGGCAATCCGGTGGCAGTGAGTTCTACGACAACGAATTTTGAAATGACGCGGTTGCAGACGGACTCTTCGCTGGTGGAGGCTGGAGCTACGGTGCCTGCCGGAACGTATACGGCGATCAGCGTGACGTTGGCGGGATCGAGCGGAATCTTTATTAATGCAACGAATGCGGCGATGGGAACTTGCGGGGTGGGTGCGGTGTGTAACCTGCCAGCATCTGCAGCGACGACGGTGACGTTTACGTTTCCAACGCCGTTAGCGTTGGCGGCGAACCAGTCGCAATGGATTGGGCTGAATTTTAACCTGAACAGCGCGATCACCAACACGAATGGAGTGAGCGTGAGTTTTTCGAACACCGGAGTGTTCACGGCAGCGACTACACCCCGAAGGGGGCTGCCGACCGGGGCGGTGGACACGATCGAAGATTTTGTGGGAGTAGTGACGGCGTTTACATCGAACAGCATTTCGGTGAAATCGGGAATTTCTGGACAGACGCTGACGGCGGCGATAAACGGAAACACGGCATACGACGCACCGAGCACCAGCCTTGGGTATACGCAATGCGCGCAGGCGCCTTCATGTATCAAAGTGGGCAGCACGGTGAGCGTGGATGCGGCATTAGCCGCTGTAGGAACGCTGACGGCTACCGAAGTGGATGTGTTGGATGCTACATCGGTCGATGAAGTGGAGGGAGTGGTTTACCCGACGGCGACCGCGGGAACCTTCGGGTTAATTGTGTCGGACAAGGTAGTCACGTCGAGCAATGCGGCGTTGACGGCATTGACCATTGGCTCACCGATATTTCTGACGGCGGGATCGAATCCGATTGGATATATTGATACCAAGACGCTGTCGATTCCTCTGAACAGTATCACCGGATTTACATCGAATTTAGTAGCTGGACAGCAGGTTCGTGTACAGGTGAGTTCGGCAGCAGTTGTGGGGACCGCAACGAACGTAATGGCGAACAATTTCCTGCTACGATTCTCGCGATTTACCGCAACGGTGGCTGCGACGGGCACGACCTTTACGATCACAAATCTGCCCGCATATATAACCGCGCTGAATACATCACTACCGCAAACACCGCAGGTGGCTACGTATCTGAACTACACGCTATTTGACGGCCTATCGAATACGACGGATCCCGTGTTCGTTACGGGTTCGACCGTATCGGTACGCGCGTTGTATCTAAACAACACGGCGCCAGCGTTCCAGGCCGCAAAGGTGCGCGTCCCATAGGTTTGAGATTCCTCCGCCTCCGCAAAAGGCAACGGGTCCCGAATTCTTCGGGACCCGTTCTTTTTTTATCGAATTGAGTTGAAGACTATGCGGACTGCATGCCACCAATGGTGGTGTTGGCGGGCAGCGGCGTGCCAATGGGGCCGACGGGCATAGACGGAACATTCGGTGCGATGACCGGCTGCAAGCGACGATAGAGCGCCAGTGATATGGCTCCCATGCCCCAAAGCACGACCACAAAGCCAGCCCAGAAGCCAATGAACGGGATGCTGGTAATCACACGGACGAGTGCGACACCGACGGCCATGCGCAGAACCAAGGGCCAGAATTCCAAAGTGCGTCCGAGCACCCACTGGCCGACGATGGTGCCCACAACGATTTCTGCGGCCAGCAGCACGACGAGCCACAAAAGCAAAGTGGAGAGGCCGACAAAGAGGCCGATGATGGTGAAGCAGGCGATGGCGGCGGCGATGGGTATTCCGAAGAGAACGAGTACACCGAGCCCGAAGGAGGCCCCGTAGTGTTCGCCGAGTTCGACCGTCTCCTGGGAGAAGCGGGGCATCAGAGCAAAAAGCACGATGCCGAACAGGACGAATGTGCCGGTCCAGATAACGCGCCAAATGTAGTAACCGGCGCCGCGATCCATGTGCGACCTGCGTTCTGCCTGTTTGTATTGCAAAGGAGAGGCCAGCTTGGCGTCAGAAGCGACGATGGCGGGCTTCTCCCCTTCAAATTCAGCTTTGCCATCGATCACCGCACCGGACGAGATGGTCAGCGAATCGCCTTTCGATTTGAGAGAGCCGCCGATGGTGCCCGAGAGCGTGGCCTGCTGGAAAAAACCGAGGAGGTCGCGGCCCACTTTGCCGTCGAGGGTTAGCGTTTGCGTGAAGACGGTGAGACTGTGACCGATAGTGCCGCTGGTGTCTTGATTGAAGACTTCGTTGAAAGCAGTGACATTGCGTCCGACGGCGCCATTGATGGTGATGTTGTTGGTGAAGGAACGAATGTTGCCATCCACCTGGCCGCTAACGCGCGCGCTTTGCGCAAAACAGATGAGATCGCCAGTGATATGGCCAGGAACATCGACTTGTTGGCCAAAGGCATAGACATCGCCATCGACGGTGCCCTCGAGGCGAAGATGCTGGCCTGAGAAAAAGAAGTCGCTCTTGATGACTTCATCCTTGTTCACGGTGACGGTGTCACCTTTGCGAAATTCCGTGGCAGAGCCGGGAGAGGCGAGGGAAAGAGCTAGCCCCAGGCTGGCGAACATGACGGCCAGCGCCGACCCGCGCCGGAAGTATTTGCGAAACGCGAAGAGAGCAAAACCTGCTAACGCGGCCAATGCTATGAATTCGAATAAAGTGAACATGGATTGCCATCCTTTCCAGAAGGCGCCTTGGAAAACGAGCAAGCTCAGCAGGTTCGTACTGCCGAATCCAGCTTGATCCAGTTGTCTTTCCCAAGGCTCGATGTAACCGGTGTACAGGGCGTAGACGCCTAAAACTGCCAGGCCAAAAACCACACCCCAAATCCATTGCATGGAGCGCTGCGCGGCTATTCGAAACTGCGCCAAGCGCGCGGGAAACGGTTCATCTTCCTCGAACATGGCACGGGTCAGCAGCCGCGATTCGCGGTCGAGGGCGCGCAACATGGTGAGGCATTTGGTACAAGTCTGGGTGTGCAAGGAGACTTCTTGAGCGCGCTCGCGGTCGAGTTGCCGTTCGACGTAGAGCAGCAGGGTCATTTCGTCCACGTGCCGGTTGGTGGTTGAGTCTGTTTGGTTCAACGAGTTCCTCCCGCGGCCAGCACGGTATTTTCGCCCAGCGCTTGTCGGAGTTCATGTCTTGCGCGCAGCAAAACAACGCCAACAAACGCCCGCCGCACGCCGAGAGCGTCTGCAATTTCGTCGTAGCTCATATCGGAGTAGTAGCGCATAACCAGGGCCATACGAGCGCGGACACCAAGTTTGTCGAGAGCTTTGCGGACTTCCTCGCTGGTGCGCTCTTCAATCAGGCGCTCGAGCTGATTGGCATCTGGAGTTTCGAGTGGCACTTCGGTTACGTCTTCGGTCTCTTTGTCTTGGCGAAGTTTGCGGCGGCGGAGCAGATCCCAGCAGTGGTTGGCCGCCACTTTGTAGAGCCAAGCGGTGAAGGAGCGGCCTTCATCGTATTGGCCGAGTTTGTCGCGTAACTTCATAAAAATCTCCATGGTCGCGTCTTCCGCGTCTTCACGGGTGGGCATGGCCCGGCGGCAAAAACGAAAAATGGCCGGTGCATACTCCCGGTAAAGATCGCCCCAAGCGTCGGCATCCCCGGTCCGCGCCCGAACAATCCAGTCCGTAGGGTCCGTTTTTCCCGGTGCGCTCATTCGACCTGGTCTCAGCGGTTCCATAACTAGTACGCAGAAGAGGGCATAAAACTATCACAGGTTGCTATGAGGGCCGGTGTTTGAATGGGCTAAGAGTTGGAGCCGTCGGGTGTTTTTGCCGTCGGAATCAGAGACATCACAGCGAAGCAGCCAGAATCGTACGAATTAGTAGCTTTGGATACAATAACTTACACAGCTTCCAAAAAGATGAACGGCCCCCACGTGGCGAGGCCGTTCGATGAAAAGCTACCTTTTCAGCTAGAAGGTGAACTTGGCGGCAATTTGCAGGCTGCGTGGACCGCCACTGCCTAAGAAAGGGTAGCCGATACCGACGTCGCCGGTGGCGGTCAGGTTAAGCGCGCCAACCGACGTGCCATTGGGGTTGATGCCATTGGGAGCGGCGTCAGCGATAAACGCTGGCAAATAGGGATTGGCAAAGTTGGGATGGTTAAGAAGATTATACGCCTCAAAGCGCAGTTCCATATTCATGCGTTCGGTAAGTTGCGTTTTCTTGAAAAGTGAAAAATCGAACTGACGGAAGTGTGGCCCAAGCAGCGAGTTTCTGCCCAGCGTCCCAAAATGCATGGAGTTGATGCAATTCGGACCGATGCCCGAGGCGGTACAAATCGCTCCGGTAGCCGGGTTAATTAGCTGACAGTTCCCGGCGCCGGTGCCACCCGCGAGAGTACAGGGCACAGCGAACGAGCTAAGTTGAAGGAAATTTCTTGGATCGCTCTGATTGTAAACGACAGGCCCAACGATATCGGGGCGCGCGAAACCCTCGCCGGTTCCATTGTAATCGTCTTCAAAATTGTAATTGAGTTGAAATGGCTGGCCGCTCTGAACGGTAAGAATGCCGTTGACGCCCCAGCCGTTACGAAGAATCTTGAAGTGCGAGTCTTTGGAATCTGGGATCTGATAAATGAAATTCCAAGTGAGACGATTGCGCACATCAAAATTGGAATTACCGCGGTTAAAACGGATGGGAGCTTGACTGTTGTCTGGCTGGGCCGCGTTGGGAACGTAGTCCTCGCCGTCGCTGGCATCGTCGATGGAGTGTGACCACGTGTAGTTCAAAGTAGAGGTTACGCCGTGCCAATCATCAATGCGCCAACTGGTTTGGAGAGAGTTGTAGAGGGAGTTGGCAGAAGACTCTTGATAATTGATGTAAAAGAATGGGCTACTTGGGAAGAAGCGAGGCACGCAATAACACTGATCACCGGCCGCGGCGTAATTGAATTGCTGAATTTGCGAAAGAGTAGGCTGATTGATATCGCGGAAACGGAATAGCTTGTGACCTTGAGAGCCAACATAGCCGACTTGAAGAGTCATTTTGCGCGATAACTGCTGCTGCAGGTTAAGGTTGTAGTTCTCCATGTAGGGAGCGCGAATGTGCTGATCGACTCCGAAGGCGTCGGGCATGGGAGAACTCCCTCCGTATACCGGGTTGGAAGCGCTCAGCGGTCCGCCGAAGAGACCCGCTGTGGAAATGGTATTGGGTCCGAAGAAACCGTTGTATGCGGGACCGGGGTCGTAACTGCTGTTGAAGGGCAAATGGCCCATGAACATGTCCTGGGAGAAGGCGTCGTAGAAAATTCCAAAGCCACCACGCAGAACGGTTCTTTGGTGGCCGGTGACGTCCCAGGCGAGACTGACGCGAGGGGCCCAGTTGTTGTAGTCGGGCTCATAGAGACGACCGTTGTTCACCGCAAAGCCAATGCCGGTAGTGGGATCGACGTTGGTGAAATTGCCGTGCTTTTCCTGAACGATACCGAAGTAATCGTAGCGCAAGCCCAGATTCAGCGTGAAATTTTTGGCGAAGTGATAGCTGTCCTGAATGTAGCCAGACTCGGAATTCTCGAAGGTGTTGCGATTGGTGTCCCCCTGGCGCTGCGAACCACCGGTGGGAGTACCGGCAATGAAACTGGTAAGCGAATCGAAGCTAAGCGTGCCGCGGAAACCGCGGTTAAACATCTGCGAAACGGAAGTGCGACGGAATTCGTAGCCAAATTTAATGTCGTGCTTACCAACCTTCCAGGAAACGTTGTCGATGTAGTGCCAGTTGGTGTCGACACGTTGCCTAGGATCGCCATTATCGGCGCCAAGTGGAGCGAAGCCGGAGACGGAAATTTTAGGTAGCCCAAGATTGTAGGCTCCAGCGTTGGGACTTCCGGCGGCGACGGTGTTCAATCCAATAGAGGTGGGATCAAAGCTGCGATCCTGTGGGAAGAATCCCTCCGCGAAGCGATTCCAACCAAGCCGGCTCTCATTAAGAAAATAGGGCGTAATGGTGGCCACGTAAGAGACGGACACCAGTTGCACGCGCGTGGGTGTGGAAGTGTTGTAGCCGGGAACCAAACCACCACCAACCAAGGCTAGCGGAAAGCTTTGAAGACTATCGCCGATGTAGTAGCGACCGGTGAGCAGGTTGTTCGAGTTGAAGCTGTGGTCAATCTTTACGATGGCACTGTCTACGCGATTCGAGAACGGCGTAGCCAAAACGGTATTGTAAGGGACCGCTCCCACATCAACGGAATTTCCGATGCAACTACCGGCCTGGTTTGGAGCGGGCCAAGGATTCCTGGCCAATAGGTTGGCGATGACCGAATTGACGGCGCCACCATTGGCAGCCGTAGCGTCGGCAATGTCGTTGGCATTAGGGACGCAAGCGGTGCTCGACTCCGCGCCTTTCTCGCGAACGCCCTCATAGTCGACGAAGAAGAAGGTTTTGTCCCTGATGATCGGGCCGCCAATGGAAGCGCCGAATTGATTATCGTGAAAAGGATTTTGCGGAAGAGCCTGGCCAGTCGCACTGCTGGTCTTATCGTTAAAATAATTGCGAGCATCGAGGGCGTTGTTACGGAAGAAATCGAAGAAGGAGCCATGAATGGCATTGGTGCCGCTCTTGGTGACGACGTTAATCACGCCACCGGCGCTGCGCCCATATTCCGCTTCGAAATTGGAAGCTACTCGCAACTCGGCGATGGCTTCTACCGGTAGAATGGTGGCGGGGGTACCAAAGACGCCAGCTTCGTTGATGGCCGGATCATTGCGGTAACCATCGTTCATGTCGGTGCCGTCCAAGAGAAAGTTATTGGCTCGACCCCGTGCGCCATTAACCGAGAA
>DASXBH010000114.1:0-7052 GCA_036491775.1 Candidatus Acidiferrum sp. | reverse complement strand
CTGTTGGCGGCCGGCACGAAGAGCGGCTACAAGTTCTTCGTCACGGCGGGTGCAGCGGGCACGGGAACCTATACGGATGAAGCCGAACCAGCCACTGCCGGTTCCACCGGTACGCGCGGTTTCTGCTCCGACCAGAACCTGGTGCTCTTCTACGTAGCGACGGGTGCTGGCTCCGGGACCTGCAGGACCACCACTGGTGTACCGCTATAAGGCTGAGCCGCCTAACCGTTTTTCATGCGGAGCAGGGAACGATTCCTGCTCCGTCTTTTTTTGGTACGGTAACTAACGGGAAAGAAATGACAACTTTTGTCTTTTTCGGTGACAGTTCCGGTCATCAGGTCAAACATGCGTCGTGAAAAGATACAATTTTCCTCGTGAATATGCACATCATCAGGCGTCACCGGTCACAACTTTGGCCAATGGCTTGCTCCATCATTAGGCAGACAGACTAGCAGTAAGCGTGGGATCGGAGAACCGGGTATCATGAGACGCCAACAAGCTGGTTTTTCCCTAATCGAGCTGCTCATCGTCGTGGCCATCATTCTTATCATCGCCGCCATCGCGATCCCGAGCCTCATTCAGTCCAAAATGACTGCTAACGAAGCTTCGGCCGTTCAAACCCTCCGCGACGTTAATACCGCGGAATCCATCTACATGATCCAGTTTGGCAACGGCTACTCGCCTGACCTTAAATCCTTGGGGGGCACTTCCGGAGTCGCTACGGCCTCCAGCGCCCTACTGATACCGGACCCCGTCGCGGTCACTGGGGCCAAGGACGGTTTCACGTTTATCTACGCGGTCACCGGAAACAATGGCGTCGGTGGCACGCCTTCCAACTATTCGGTGAATGGCAATCCGACTACCCCTTCCACTACCGGGCGTCGCTGGTTTTACACCGACGAAACCTTGGTCATTCACCAGAATGCTGCGAGTCCGTCGACCTCTGCGGATCCGTCGATTTGATCGCGCTCAGCGCGCCTGCTATAACTCGACGAGTGCGCTTTCGTCCAATTCGTTTGCCAGGAGTTCTCGGTTAAAGTGAAGCTCGTCTGTTTCTTCGGTGCCCTATTACTATTTCTCTCGTTGGCAACCGCTTCTCGCGCGCAAGATGACTCTGCAAAGAGCGACACTCCCTTAGGCCGCTTTGAAGTCCGCTACCGCACCGCAAAATCCCTCGCTGCCACCTTCCTCGAGGAATACTCGGAAAATGGTCGCGTCACCCGCAAGGAAGCCGGCAACGCATTCTTTCTGCGCCCCGGCAAGATGCGCTGGGACTACGAAGCTCCCGAGAAAAATCTCTTCCTGGTTGACGGCAAATATGCCTGGTTCTATGCGCCAGCCGATAAAACCGCTTCGCGCATGCCCGCGAAACGCAGCGAGGATTTTCGTACTCCGCTGGCCCTGCTCACCACCGACATGAAGCTGTCCCGAATTTGTTCAGAAATCGCGCCTGCCAAAAACGAGAAGCCTGATCAGCCATCAAATCGCCTTTACCGCTGCGTCCTTCGCTCTGCCGAACAACCCAAGGCCGCCCGGGACGCTTCCAATCTACCTCAGCCTGAAGTCGCATATTTCGAAGTCACACCTCAGGGCGAGCTGGCTCGCATCGTAATCCTGGAGCCGGCGGGTATTCGTATTGAGTTTCGTTTCAAGAATTGGGACTTCAACCCCGCTCTCGACAAATCGCTCTTTCAATTCAGGCCGCCCCTCGGCGTCGCCATCGTCGATGGGGTGCTACCAGAATCCCCCGCCGCCCGTCAGTAGGGGAGTACAGGAACCACGCATTGTCCCGGGCTCAGACGCTTATCCTTAACGCCACCAAGCCGCCCTGCCGCTTTTTGGGGAACTCCCCGGATGAGGTAAACTAGGTACATATGGGTGAATTTGTTTGTCGCGTCGCTGACGCCAACGGGCGTGTCTACTCTCACGTCGAAGCCGCGGGTACGCTGGATGAAGCCAAGCAGAAGCTCGTCGAGCGTGGCCTGTACGTGTATTCCGTTCAGGCGCGCAACAATCTCATCAGCGGCTTTTTTGGTGTTCGCAAACAGAAGAAAATCGGCGGTAATGATTTCCTGATTCTCAACCAGCAATTCAACACCCTCATCAAAGCTGGTCTGCCCATTCTTCGCGCTCTCGACCTCTTGGCCACGCGCGCCACTGCTCCAAAACTTCGTCCCATTCTTGTTCAGATTCGCGATCACGTCCGGGAAGGGAAGTCCCTTTCCGAAGCTGTCGACGAGGCCGGCGTATTCTCCAAGGTCTACTCCACCGCCATTCTCTCCGGCGAAAAGAGCGGCAATCTATCCGGCGTTCTCGACTATTACATCGCCTACCAGCGCGTCAGTACCGGCGTTAAGAAAAAGATTTTAGCTACGCTGGTCTATCCAATTCTGCTCATCATCGTCGCCGCCATCATCGTTTCCTACCTCGTCACCGTCGTTATTCCCAAGTTCGCCCTACTTTACGGCGACCTCAACGTCGATCTTCCTGCCCCTACGAAACTGCTCATTCTTATCACCGTGGATTACCGCGCCTATATTCTTGCCGCCATCGCTCTCATGATTCTTGGCATCATCGCGCTCTTTTTCTGGTCGCGCAGCGATGCCGGCGGCGTTGCCTTCGACCGTTTAAAGTTCAAAGTCCCGATCGTGGGTGACACGCTGTTGAAATTCCAGGTCTCACAATTCTGTCGAACCCTCTCCACCTTGTTGACTGGCGGCACTCCCTTGGTTGCCGCGCTGACGACCGCTTCCGACTCCATCACCAGCAGGCTTGTGCGTGAGTCGGTCGTTCATTCCACCCAACTCGTTCGTGAAGGTGAATCTCTGCATGGTGCTTTATCTGCTACTGCCGTGATGCCAGAAATGGCCCTCGACATGGTGGAAGTCGGGGAATCCAGCGGTGCTCTCGCTCCGATGCTGAATAGCGTCGCAGAATTCTACGAAGAAGAAGTAAGTCTCCGTCTCGGCGCCCTGGTTTCCCTGATCGAGCCCTTAATCCTGATTTTCATGGGCATGCTGGTTATGTTCATACTGGTGTCTTTGTACTTGCCGATTTTCTCGTTCTCGGCAGCTGGCACAGCAAAGTAAGGCTTAAACAAATTTATGGCTACTGTACCCGAATCCAATTTGCAGCCGCCGGTGCTTCCCGCTGGCGCCGCTGATCTTATCCAGGAACGCGATCAGGCGCGCAAGCTCGCGGAACGCTACCGCTGCGGCTTTATTGACCTTCGCGAACAGCGCATCGACGCTGAACTTTTCCGCACCATTCCCGCGGAGCTAATGTTCCGCTACAACTTTGTCCCTTTGGTCGTCCAGAACAATACCCTGATGATCGCGGTGGCTGATCCTAGTCAGGTCTTGCTCAGCGATGAACTGCCTCTGCTCCTTGGCAAAAAGCTGGCCATCAAAGTGGCCACCTCCCGCCAGATCAGCGACATTCTCAAGCGCACCGAGCAGTCCCAGCGCGTTCTGGAACAAGCCACCGAAGCCTTCACGCTTCAAGTCTCCAAAGACGACGAAGAGAGCGAAGAGACGATTTCCGGCGATCGCCTCACTCGTGATTCCACCGTCAGCCCTGTCGTTCGGCTTGTCGAAACCGTTATCTTCACCGCGCTCGAGCGCCGCGCCAGTGACATCCACATCGAAGCGCGCGATGGCGAAGTCGCCGTCAAATATCGCATTGACGGTGTTCTGCAGCACGCCATGCAACCCATCGCCAAAGAGTGGCACTCCACCGTCATCTCCCGTATCAAAGTTCTCAGCGACCTCGATATCGCCGAGCGTCGCGTCCCCCAAGACGGCCGCTTCCGCGTGAAATACAAGGGACGTTACATCGACTTGCGCGTCTCCATCATGCCCGCCAGCCATGGCGAAGACGCCGTCTTACGCGTACTCGACAAAGAAACCCTCTCCGAAAAGTTTCAGAACCTGAGCCTCGACGTCGTCGGCTTTTCCAGCGAAGAAACCGGAAAATTCCGCCGCTACATTCGCGAGCCTTACGGCATGGTCCTGGTCACCGGCCCCACCGGTTCCGGCAAAACAACCACGCTCTACGCCGCCATCAACGAAATTAAAACTGACGAAGACAAAATTGTCACCATCGAAGATCCCGTCGAATATCAGTTGCGCGGCATCACCCAGATTCCCGTTAACGAGAAAAAAGGTCTCACCTTCGCTCGCGGTTTGCGCTCCATTTTGCGTCACGACCCCGACAAGATCATGGTTGGCGAAATCCGCGACCAGGAAACCGCGCAGATCGCCATCCAATCTGCCTTGACCGGTCACTTGGTCTTCACCACCGTTCACGCCAACAACGTTACCGACGTGATCGGCCGCTTCATCAACATGGGTGTCGAGCCTTATAACTTCGTCTCCGCGCTCAACTGCATCATGGCGCAGCGTCTCGTCCGCGTTATCTGCCCGCAATGCAAGCGCCCCAAGCAGCACAGCGAAGCCGAACTCCGCGAATCCGGTCTTGATCCTGCCATTTGGAAACAATATCCGCTCTCCGAAGGCGCCGGTTGCCTAGAATGTTCGGGCACTGGCTATCACGGCCGTACTGCCATTTGCGAATTGCTCGACCTTACCGACCGCATCCGCGAAATGATTGTCGACCGCCGCCCGACATCTGAAATCAAACGTGCCGCCATCGAAGAAGGTATGATTACCTTGCGGCACAGTGGCCTCGCAAAAATTCGCGAGGGTACCACCACTCTGCGCGAAATCAATAAGGTGACATTCGTTGACTAGCGTTATCGTAACTCGGCAAAACTCCGCCAAGCCCAGCCTTGGCAAGCGCCTCATGAATTGGGTGGACGCCACTCCTCATCCGCCTTTGGCTTTCGAAGTTTCCGCCGACCAGATTGCTGGAGTCCGTTTTTCTCGAACCGGTGGTGTGCACGGCTTCGCCATTGAGCCGCTGCCCTCTGGCTCCATCGTGCCCTCCGCCATTGAAACCAACATACTGAATCCGTCGGCGGTTAAATCCGCCATGGCCACCATTTGCCGCACTCTTGATGTGAAGGAAGAAGACGCAGCGATCCTGCTGCCTGATCCGGTCATTCGCGTTTTCGTCCAACATTTCGACGATTTTCCGCGCTCTCCTCAGGAAGCTCTTCCCATGCTCCGCTGGAAATTAAAAAAGAGCGTCCCCTTCGAAGTCGACGAAACTCTCTTGTCCTACATGCGGCAAACTCCGCGTACCGATGGTGTGGATGTCGTAACCGCCATCGCGCGCCTCCGCATCATTCGCGAATACGAAGGTCTGCTTGAAGCCTGCGGTCTGCGTCCCGGTGTAGTCCTCAGCACCGCGCTTGCCGCCATCACTATTTTGGAAGATCAGCGTCCCACTCTGCTGGCTCGAGTTTCCGGCACCTCGCTTACTACCGCCATCGTCCGCGAAGGCATTCTGGCGGGTTATCGTTGTACGGAACTACCCAGCAACGCCGCCGAAGTTACTCCGAATATGCTCCTCGAAGAGGTCTATCCTCTCGCAGCCTATTATCAAGACACCTGGCAGGAAGGCATCCAAGCTGTTCGCGTTGCCGGACTCGGCAATCGTCTCCAACTCTTTGTCCGCCCACTCGAAGACGAATTCAAATGTCCGGTAAAATCTTTGCTGAATGGCGCTATTTCCGACGGCAAGTTGCCCAAAGATGCCCGGCAACTTGCGGATCGCGAACTGGACGGCTTGGTTGGCTGGATGTTGCATCGAAATTAGAAGGTAGGTTTGAAGGCTCAATGTTCGTACGTTTAAATCTCGCCACCAAGCCGCTCATCAGCGAGCGCCGTTTCTTTGCGGGCGCTACTGTGCTTGGTGTTATCGCCGGCATTCTTTTCCTGGCCCTGGGCTGGCGCTTTTACGAATTGCGCAAGGCCGATGCCGCGATGCGCAGCACCACCCAGGCCACCGAAGCTGAAATCGAACGCGTTTCCGCGCAGCGCCAGGAACTCGAGCGCTTTTTCGCTCAACAGGAAAACGCGGGCCTGCAGGAACGTGCCAAATTTACCATGGGCGTGATCGAAGCCCGCAGCTTCAACTGGACGGAAATGTTTATGGACCTCGAGCGCACGCTTCCTCCCGGCGTCCACGTCATTCGCATCGAGCCTAAGCTCGAAAAGGGTACCGTAAGCTTGCAGTTCACCATCGGAGCTGCCACCGAAGAAGCCAAACTCAAAATGTTGCAAGCCTTTGAGGATTCGAAGTCCTTCTCGCATGTGGAACTGATGGGCGAGAAATCCGGGGTTGGCCAACCCGGTGCCGATCCTTTGACCTTGGAATTCAAGGCTGTGTATTCGACGAGCGGAGCATGAGCAACTTACGCCTGAAAAGAAACCTGATCTATGTCGGTCTGGCCGTGCTTCTGATCGGCGACATCACCTTTGCCTATTTGAGCGCCAAAATTTCCGCGGGCCGCGAGAACCCCCAGCAAACGTTGCAGGCAGAAAATCGCCAGCTCCAATTAATGAAGCTCGACGTCAAGCGCGCTTCCGAAATTCGCGCCAAAATTCCTCAAGTCTTGAAAGAATTCGATCAGTTCGAGACGGCTCTTCCTTCCGCATCCCGTGGCTATTCCACAATCGATCAGGAGTTAACCTCCTTTGCCAAAGAAACCCATCTTCAAGTCGATGAGAAGCGGTTTAAGGAAAAAGAACTGGCCGGGCGCGGACTAGACGAAGTCGAAATCGACCTCACCGTCGCGGGCGACTATGGCGGCGTCGTCAATTTCCTGAATCACCTGCAGCGCTCCAAAAACACCTACATCATTGACGGCTTGCAACTCGATTCATCGAATCCTGGTCAGGTTGCTCCCGGAACGTTGCGAATTTCACTCAACTTACTTACTTATTTTCGGAAAACGTGATGGCGGATAAGAAGAAACAAAGGGAATTGATTGTCTTGGCCGCGCTTATCGCTGTTGGTGCGCTGGTCTGGTTCTTCTATTTTGGCCACAGCCCTACTAGCAAGACGGGTTATCGCTTCAATCCGACCGCCTATACTCCCATCAACGCCCAGGATTTTGGCAAAGTTTTCGAACAACTCAAATCGGC
>DASXBH010000113.1:0-5471 GCA_036491775.1 Candidatus Acidiferrum sp. | reverse complement strand
AATTCGTCGCCAGCACTGCGGCCGCAATTGTGGGCGGTAGTGCTGGCGGCGTTGGCGCCACGCCGGTTCCATCTTCAGTAAAAATTAATCTGGCCGCGGATGCGAGCGCGAAGCCCTTTCCCTTTTCCGTAATGCTCTGGACCGTTGAACCCAAGTTTCCGTTCGAACAGCGTATCGCCAAAGTCTCAGAAGCCGGTTATCACGCCGTGGAACTCGTCGAAGAATACAAAGACTGGGGCAAAGATGATTTTGCCGCCGCGCGCAAACAATTCCATCGACTTGAAATTGTCGTGGACGCCTGCAGCGGTATCCATGCCAGTTTGTGCGATCCGGCCCAGCGCGATGCGCTGCTCTCCGAAATTCGCGCCAAGCTACCCGTCCTTGCCGAGTTGGAATGTTCGCGGCTGATCCTGCTCACCGGCAATCAGGTGCCGGGCTTAAGCCGTGAGAAAATGCATGCCAACTGCGTTGAAGCTTTAAAGCACGTGTCCGATGTCGTCGCGCCACAAAAAGTCGAGTTGCTGCTCGAAAATATTGATCCCGAAGAAAATCCAAAATATTTTCTGACTTCGGTCGCGGAAGGTTTTCAGGTGATCCGCGAAGTCAGCAATCCGCAGGTGCGGTTCCTCTACGATTTCTTCCACGAGCAAATCGCCGAAGGAAATCTAATTGCCAAACTCGAAAAGAATCTTGATTTGACCGGCCTCATCCACATCGCCGACGTGCCCGGCCGCCACGAACCCGGCACTGGCGAAATTAATTACGCCACCATCTTTCGAAAACTCGGCCAGCTTGGCTATTCCCGCTATGTCGCGATGGAATTCATTCCCACTGGCGATGTGGTTACATCGCTGCGCAGCGCTCGAGAGTTTGCCGAAAAGCACGCCAACGAGGGCCGCGCGCTATCCGCCAGTCTCACCGTTTCTGAGGAGGGCACCTATGCATCGTCGTGAACTGTTTCGACTGCTTTCCGCTGCCGCAGTTGCGCCAGTCCTGACGCCGGACTTCCTCACGCTGCTCCGCCAGGCCCAACCGTCCGCCGATTACAAGATTCGGACTTTCAGCCCGCATCGGAACGCCACGGTGCTCGCCATGATCGATTTGATTATTCCCGCTACCGACACACCCGGTGCGAAAGGCGCACGCGTCAACGAATTTATGGACGTGATCCTCACCGACTGGGCCATTCCTCAAGAGCGCGCCGAATTTCTCACGGGATTGGACGATGTAGATGTGCAGAGCAGTGCACTGTTTGGCAAAACGTTTCTGGAAATCACTCCCGCGCAACAAACCGCTTTGCTCCGCTCCCTCGATGACGCCGTCGACTGGCACCGTTCCGATCCACGCGAGCCCGCCCCCCGCGACCAACGCGACTCCGAACTTCGTGGAGAATTCTTTCGCGTCTTCAAAAAAATGACCATTCATGGCTACTACACTTCCGAGATTGGCTTCACTCAGGAACTGAAACTGGAAATTATTCCGGGTGCCCAACACGGTTGCGTGCCCGTTATGCCGGAAAAGAAAGCATAGGGGACTCATGGCAAAAAATACCTACGACGCGCTCATCGTTGGTTCCGGCATCACTGGCGGTTGGGCCGCCAAAGAACTTACCGAAAAAGGCCTCAACGTTCTGGTGCTCGAAGCGGGCCGCACCATCCTCCCTGAACAGGATTACGTCGAACACGTTCCGGTCTGGGAACTTAAATATCGTGGCTGGGACGATCGCGCCAAACGCGAAGGTACGCAGTACATCCAGCGTGAGTGCTATTACGCTTGCGACGAATACTCCAACAAATTTTTCGTCAACGATGTCGAAAACCCGTACTCCAATGCGCCGGGAACTAAATTTTCGTGGATTCGTGGACGTCAGGTTGGCGGCAAATCCATTACCTGGGGGCGCCAGACCTATCGTTGGAGCGATCTCGATTTTGAAGCCAATCTACGCGAAGGAATCGCCGTCGACTGGCCCATACGCTACCAGGACATCGAGCCTTGGTACGACTACGTGGAAGAATTTGCGGGCATCAGCGGCCAGGCGGAAGGTTTGCCGCAACTTCCTGACGGTAAGTTTCTTCCCGCCATGGAAATGACCTGCGTGGAGCAGGACCTGCGCGCCGCCCTTGCGAAACATTACGACGACCGCATCATGACCATCGGCCGCTGCGCCATCCTCACGCGCGTTCATAATGGTCGAGCCGCCTGTCACTATTGCGGCGTCTGTCATCGCGGTTGCATCACCGGGTCCTATTTCAGCAGCCTGAGCTCCACGCTTCCCGCCGCACAGAAAACGGGCCGTCTTACGATTCGACCGTACAGCGTTGTGCACAGCCTCATTTTTGATACCGCATCGCGCCGCGTTACAGGCATTCGGGTCATTGACGCCCAGACCAAAGCTCCGCTGGAATTTAAAGGTCGCATCGTTTTTCTCTGCGCTTCCACACTCGAATCCGCCCGCATCCTGCTGAATTCGGCCACGCCGGAATTTCCCAACGGCCTCGCCAACAGCAGTGGCGAACTGGGCCACAACGTGATGGATCATCACATGGGCGCTGGTGCCAGCGGCATTATGCCCGGTCACGCTGACAAAATTCCCTTCGGCAATCGCCCCAACGGAATTTACGTTCCGCGTTTCCGCAACATCAAAACCAAACAGAAGGATTTTCTGCGTGGGTACGGTTATCAGGGTGGTGGCAGCCGTGAAGGATGGGGTCGCGGCATGCACATGGCGGGATTCGGTGCCGGCTTCAAGAAAGAATTAAGCGCGCCAGGCCCTTGGCATATGCGTCTCGCTGGTTTCGGCGAGTGTCTGCCGAACCACGACAATTACATCGAGATCGAGAAGGACAAGCTCGACGCTTGGGGGATTCCTACTATCAAAATCCATTGTGCCTGGAGTGAAAACGAATTGGCGATGTCTCGCGATATTTCCGCACAAGCCGCCGAAATGCTCGCTTCCGCGGGCGCGCGCGATATCACCGTTGGGGCTGATATCACGCCACCGGGACTGGCGATTCACGAGATGGGCAGTGCTCGCATGGGCCGCGATCCCAAAACTTCGGTCCTCAATGCGTATAATCAAGCGCACGACGTGAAAAATCTTTTCCTCACTGACGGCAGTTGCATGGTCTCATCGTCCTGCGTCAATCCATCCTTGACGTACATGGCGCTGACCGCGCGCGCCTGCGACTACGCCGTAGCGCAAATGAAAAAGAACGAACTGTAGAGAGGCTCGCTCGATGGCTCAAGTCCGGCGTACTCCCAAATCCTTCGACGTCTGCGTGATTGGCTCCGGTGCTGGCGGAGGCATGGCCGCGAAAGTTCTTACCGAAGGCGGTCTGACCGTCGCGCTCCTCGAAGCCGGACCTCCTCTCAATCCTGAGAAAGATTACAAGATGCTGGCGTGGCCTTACGAATTTCCGCATCGTGGCGTCGGCGTTGGCGGCAAGGCTGCCGAGAACTTCGGAGAATTTCTCGCTCCCAACGGCGCCTGGAAAATTGAAGACGAACCCTACACCTCCGCCGCGGGCACCGACTTTCGCTGGTTTCGTTCGCGCATCGTGGGCGGCCGCACCAATCACTGGGGACGCATCGCGCTGCGTTTTTCTCCCATCGACTTCAAATCGAAAACGCGCGACGGTATTGGCGACGATTGGCCCATCTCCTACGAAGATGTTTCTCCTTACTACGACAAGGTCGAAGCATATATAGGCGTATTCGGCACCAAGGAAAATATTCCTAGCGCGCCCGACGGCGTTTTCCTTCCTCCTCCCAAGCCGCGTTGCAACGAAATCCTGATCAAAAAAGCTTGCGACAAACTCAACATCACCTGCATCCCTTCGCGCCTGGCAATTCTTACCAAGCCGCTGAATGGCCGTCCGCCTTGCCACTATTGCGGGCAATGTGGACGTGGCTGCACCGTGAATTCCAATTTCAGCTCCAGCCAGCTGCTGATTCCGCCGGCGATGAAAACTGGAAAACTTACCATGATTACTGGCGCCATGGCCCGCGAAGTTCTGGTTGGCCCGGACGGCAAAGCCATCGGCGTTTCGTATATCGACAAAGCCACACTCTCCGAAGAGCGTGTGAACGCACGAGCCGTCGTCGTTGCCGCCAGCGCGTGCGAGTCCGCGCGATTGCTTCTCAATTCGAAATCTAAATTGTTTCCCGACGGCTTGGCGAATTCGTCCGGCCAAGTGGGGCGCAATCTCATGGATTCCGTGGGCAGCAGCGGTTGGGGCTACGTGCCGGAAATGGCAAAGATGCCGCCTCACAATCACGATGGAACCGGTGGCATGCACATGTACATGCCTTGGTGGAAGTACGACCGTAAAAACGATTTTCCGCGTGGCTATCACATCGAAATCGGAGGCGGGCGCCACATGCCCTCAGCCGGAATGTTTTATGAGGTTTGCGATGAGGTTGAAGGCTACGGCGCAAGCCTCAAGGACGCATGCAGAAGCCGCTATGGAACCGCTGTCGGTTTTGCGGGCCGCGGCGAAATGGTGCCCAACGCAGACACGTTCTGCGAAATCGATCCCTACGTTCTCGATCGCTGGGGCATTCCCGTTCTTCGTTTTCATTTCAAGTGGAGCGATTACGAAATCCGCCAAGCGAAAGACATGCAAGACACCTTCAAATCCATTGTCGAAGCCATGGGCGGTGAATATAAGACCCGCACCGACATCGACGGTCCGCGCGCGTTCGGCATCGAGCCCGGCGGCAAAATTATCCACGAAGTGGGCGTTGCGCGCATGGGCGCCGATCCCAAAACATCCGTCTTGAACGGCTATTGCCAGGCGCACGACGTGAAAAATCTTTTCGTCACTGATGGTGCGCCGCTGGTCACCAATCCCGACAAGAATCCAACGCTGACCATCATGGCGCTTTCTTGGCGCGCCTCCGACTATCTTCTCGAACAGGCGCGGCAAGGCAGCTTGTAGCCCAAGAAGGAGCGGCAAATGTCTGGTATTTCACGACGTGACGTTTTGCGGAACCTGACAGTCGGAGCACTGGGCAGCTCCGTCCTGAATATCATTCCGATTGAAGCCGCGGAACTCGCTCACCAGATGGTCCATCAGGAAAAGGCCGCCTCACCGGCAGGGAAGTACGCTCCCAAATTTTTCTCCGCCGCGGAATATCAAACGCTCGCCGTGCTCTGCGACATGATTATTCCCAAGGATGCTAAATCCGGCGGTGCCATCGAAGCGGGCGCGCCGGAATTCATCGATCTCCTTTCCAGCGAGAACGAAGAATACCAGCTCCTTCTAGGTGGTGGATTGATGTGGCTTGACAACTTCTGCACTGATCGCTATGCGCAGACCTTCCTGCAATGCCAGCCGCCGCAACGCAAAGAAGCGCTCGATCTCATCGCTTTCAAGAAAAACGCCAAAACCGATCCATCGCTCAGCCAAGGGGTCCGCTTCTTTGGAGTTTTGCGGCACATGACCACCGACGCTTTTTATACCAGCAAA
>DASXBH010000112.1:0-4829 GCA_036491775.1 Candidatus Acidiferrum sp. | reverse complement strand
CACTTCCATCCTCTGCCTCGCCGTTCTTTTTTCTGCCGCGACACTTCCGGTAGATGCCCAGTCTTCCGCCACCGCAACGTCTCCTCTGTTGCCAGGTGTCCAACCCCCCGACGCTCCCGCCGAATGGAAACAACTAGTCGGCATTTACACCATAAAAAACGCCAAAGATTCCGTGACCATCTTTGAGCGCAACCGCCATCTCTTCTGGCAAGACGCTCACCATCAGCTCACCGAGATTCGCGAACAAAATGGCGCTTTCCGCATGGCCGCCGCCGATGGAAACCCAGCCACCCTAACCGCAACACGCGACCCCCAGGGAAACGCCGATGGCTTAACTTACCTCAACGACTCCTACACCCGTGCCGATGCCGGCTCCGATCCAGCGCACTTCTACCACATCACTCCCGCCAGGCCCGTCAACGAAATCCGCGCCTCCGCTCTCGCCGCACATCCCCCCGCCGAATCCGGTCCATTCCGCAAACCCGATCTCGTCGAACTCACCACCCTCGATCCGGCCTTCCATCTCGACATTCGCTACGCAACCTCCAACGACTTCCTCGGCACGCCCGTCTACACTCAAGCTCGCGCGTTTATGCAACGTCCCGCCGCCGAAGCTCTCGTCCGCGTCCTCCACCGACTTCAGCCGCTGGGCTACGGATTGCTCATCCACGACGCCTACCGTCCCTGGTACGTCACCAAAATTTTCTGGGACGTCACACCTCCCGAAGGCAAAATCTTCGTCGCTGATCCTAAAAAAGGTTCCAAACACAATCGCGGCTGCGCTGTCGATCTCACTCTCTACGACCTCGATTCCGGTCAGCCTATCGAAATGCCCGGCCTGTACGACGAAATGTCTCCGCGCTCATTCCCCACGTTTCCAGGCGGCACTTCGCTGCAGCGCTGGCATCGCGATCTGCTCCGCCGCGCCATGGAATCCGAAGGTTTTACTGTGAACGAAGACGAGTGGTGGCACTTCGACTACCGGGACTGGAAACACTATCCAATCCTCAACACCCCGTTCGAGAAACTGTCACCAGATGCAGCAGCAAATTTCAAATGAAAACGGGAGCATCCATGCGTAGAGTCCTGTGTTACGCGATTACTTTCGTCACGCTATTTTTGTTGTTTTCGTCGCGGACGCTCTCGCAAAGCACAGACTCGCTGGAGAGCCGCATCGAGAAAATCATGGAGCGCCCTGAATTCGCCCACTCCAATTTCGGCATCGAGTTTTTGGACCTCGACACCGGCAAAATTCTCTACTCCCTCAACGCCGATAAGCTTTTCGTGCCCGCCTCCACCACGAAATTGCTCACCGAGGGCACCGTCCTCGCCACACTCGGTTCCGACTACCGCTTTCACACCAACATCTATCGCACCGGCCCGATCGACAGACGTGGCACCCTTAAGGGTGATCTGATTCTTGTCGCCAGCGGCGACCCCAATCTCTCCAACCGCATCCAGTCCGACGGCACGCTCGCCTTTGTCGATGAAGACCACTCCTACAATGGCCCCGCTCTCCCCGGCGATCCGCTGATCGTCATCAAGCAATTGGCCGCGCAAGTTGCCGCCAAAGGCATTCACAAAATTGAAGGCAATGTCTACGTCGACGCCAGCCTTTTTCCAGACGGTCCGCGCGAAGGCGGCACCGATGTGGTTTTATCCTCCATCATCGTCAACGACAACATCATCGACTTCATTGGAAAACCCGGCGCACGTCCAGGCGATCCCGTAGAACTCACCATCTCTCCACAGACCTCTTATCTCCATTTCACCAACAGGATTCTCACCGGCGCGCCCGATTCGAAGCTCACCTTCGAGGCTTCCGATCCGGTCACCAATCCCGACGGCTCGATCTCTGTCACACTCACCGGCAACGTCGCGCTCGGCAGTCAGCCGCAAACGGCGGCCTATCCCGTCCCGTCTCCCACCCAATTCGCCACCGCCGTTCTTCGCGAAGCGGTAGTCTCCGCGGGCATTACCATAAAGCCTAAAAAATCTGCCGATGTTCAGGATTTCTCAGTCTTGCAAAAGTCTTACAGCAAAGAAAACGTTGTGGCCGAGCACGTCTCCCCGCCCCTCTCTGAAGAAATTAAAATCACCTTGAAAGTCAGTCAGAATCTTCACGCAGGAATGGGCCCCTATCTTCTCGGCTTGCTCGCAGCCAAGACTACGAAAGACCCGCTTCGCGCAGGATTCAAAATTGAAAAGGCGTTTCTGACTGACGCGAAACTCGATTTAACTGGTGCTTCCCAAGGCGATGGCGCGGGAGGCGACTGGGCCGACCTTTTCAGCCCGGATTTTATGTGCCGGTACCTTGCCTACTGGCACTCCCGCCCCGATTTTCAGATTTTCTTCAAAGGTTTGCCCATCCTCGGTAAAGATGGCACGCTCGCAAAAATTCAAGCTAACAACCCCGCTGCCGGACACGTCTTTGCCAAAACCGGGACATTTGGCTCCGAAGATAAGTTAAATGGACGATTGATGCTGAATGGCAAAGGGCTCGCTGGCTACGTGTTTACGAAATCCGGCAAAACCCTCGTCTTCGCCGCATACGTCAATCACACCGGGCTAAACGATGAGCCGGAAATCGGCCAAAAAGTCGCAGGCCAGGCCCTCGGCGCGATAGCCGGCGCGGCCTACGATGCTCCACTGCCCTGAAAATATCTTGAAGAAGTAGGAAACCCATTCGCAGAACGCACTCGTCTCGTTCCGCTCAATCGACCGGCAGTTCCGGCACCGCTTCTCCATCCTTGCGGGGGTCGGAAGCTCCGTAATTCACGCCAGCCGCAAAATCCCGCAGCACGGCTTGCCCTCCGCCTACCGCCGCCGAAAACGTCCCCTTCACCTCGATCTTGTGTCCTTTGGCGGTCAGTTCGTCTCGCACCTTCTGCGGAAAGCGATTTTCCATCTGCACATCGCAGCCATCAAACGTCCGCTTCGTAAATCGCGGCGCTTCCAACGCAGCTTGAATATTCATTTTGAAGTCCGCCAAGTTAGCCATAAATTGCGCATGGGCCTGCGACTGGTTCCAGCCTCCCATAATTCCAAACGCCACTCGGGTGTCACCCTTCTGAGCGAACGCCGGGATAATCGTGTGCCGCGGCCGTTTTCTCCCCGCCAGCGCATTCGGCGAACCGGGGTCCATCGTAAATAGCGCGCCGCGATTGTGCAGCGCGAATCCCGTCTCGGGCGCTACGATCCCCGATCCGAATTCACTGTAATTGCTTTGAATCAGCGACACCATATTTCCATCGCGATCCACCACCGTCAGATACGTCGTATCGTTTCCCGCAGGCAAATCTCCAGCCGCCACTGCACAATTGGCGCGATCCGGATTGATGAGTTTCGCCCGCTGCGCCGCCCATTCCTTCGAAAGCAATGTCGTCACCGGCAGTTTCTGCCCTCGCGGATCGCCGATGTATTTTGCCAGGTCGGCATACGCTAACTTCTTGGCCTCAATCATCGTGTGCAAAGCTTTCGTGGAGCCGAATCCCATGTCCTTCTGTCCCAGCGGAAATGTTTCCATGATGTTCAGCATTTCCAGCGCGGCCAGTCCCTGCCCATTCGGCGGAAGTTCGAACACTGTCCAATCGCGATACGTTGTCGAAATCGGTTCAACCCATTCGCTCGAGTACTCCGCCATGTCTTGCGCAGTCATCACCCCGCCATGCCGTTTAATGACTTCCAGAATGCGCCGCGAAATCTCTCCCTTGTAAAAGGCGTCGCGTCCATGTTCCGCGATCTGCTGCAGCGACCATGCCAGATCCGGATTGCGAAAAATGTCTCCGACCTTGGGCGGTCGATCCGAAGGCAAATACAGCTTGGCCGCCACATCTTCCCCTCGCAAGTAATCCGCATTCGCGGCCCAATACGCGGCGACCCATTCGCTAACCGGAAATCCTGCCTGCGCCGTCTGAATCGCCGCAGCCAAATCCTCATTCAGCTTCTTGCGACCGAATTTATCCGCTAATTTCTGCCAACCGTCCACGGTTCCGGGCACCGTGATCGTATTCACTCCCGCCTGCGGCATCTCGCGCAACCCGGTTTTCCGAAGCATTTCAATGGTCAATCCCTTTGGCGCCCATCCGCTGGCGTTCAGTCCATACAGTTTGTTCGCCTTCGCATCGTAAACAATCGCAAACAAGTCTCCGCCAATCCCATTCATCATCGGCTCAACCACACCCATCATGGCGTTGGTTGCTATGGCCGCATCAACCGCATTTCCTCCATGCTCCAGAATCCGCACTCCTGCCTGTGCCGCCAACGGCGATTCCGCGGCCACAATCCCGTTCTTCGACACAACCATCGACCTCATCTGCGAACGATCTTGTGCGTCTACCGTCATGCATCCCACCAAAACCGCCAACCCAACAACCGCATTCCCCATGGTTCTGCAAACTCGCACAAGTCCGCTCCTGTTCCAATTTCCAATCGTTTCGGCCAAATCAAATATTCCTACCCATCCCATCCGTTCCGCGAACTTTACCGCGACCGTCTCCCTCCGGCAAGCCGCCACCAGCACTTCTCCGCGGTAAACCCATCACCAATAAATGCCGCCGGAAGCGCATCGGCTTTCTCGTTTTATCGCACCAGTCAATCTCTCCCATGTTCATTTACCTGCGTTCAAATCTCATCATTCCCCGGCCTAGTGATGTATTGCGTACCCCGTTTCTTGGTGCGAGCCTAATCTGGTTCGATCCCCTGACGGAACGAACTTGGTATCAGCCTCGCGGTTGGTACCTCCAAAGGCGGTTGAGGGAGGGACTCGGGCGCGGAATCCCTCAACCGCTCTTCTGGTTTCGAATCTTTAGACTCACCTTTTCGCGCAG
>DASXBH010000111.1:0-9129 GCA_036491775.1 Candidatus Acidiferrum sp. | reverse complement strand
ATTCGATACACGTGTCCGATGCATCCGGAAATTGTGCAGATTGGGCCGGGAACATGCCCGAAGTGCGGCATGGCGCTGGAGCCAATGGACTTTGTGGCCGGAGGAGAGGAAGAGGCGGATCCCGAATATGAATCGATGCGGAAGCGTTTGTGGGCAGGCACGGCGCTTTCGGTGCCGTTGCTGCTGCTGGCGATGACCGGCGACTTTGTTGGCCTGCATCTGGAGCCGAGCACGAAGAATTGGGTCGAATTGTTGCTGGCGACTCCGGTGGTGCTGTGGGGAGGATGGCCATTCTTCCAGCGTTTCTGGAGTTCGCTGGTGCAGCGCAGTCCGAACATGTTCACGCTGATTGGATTGGGAACTGGCGCGGCGTATTTGTATAGCGTGGCGGCGGCGTTGTTCCCGCAATGGTTTCCGGCGTCATTTCGCGACATGCACGGCGGAGTCGCGGTGTATTTCGAAGCGGCCGCGGTGATCACTACGCTGGTGCTGCTTGGACAGGTGCTGGAATTGCGAGCGCGGCGGCAAACCAGTGGAGCGATTCGTCAACTGCTGAACCTGACGCCACAGAGTGCGCATCTAGTTGAGGGAAATGCGGAGCGGGACCTGCAACTGGATGCTGTAGTGCGGGGAAATCTGCTGCGGGTGCGCCCAGGCGAACGAATTCCCGTGGATGGGACGATTCGCGAAGGTGCGAGCGCTGTGGATGAGTCGATGATTACCGGCGAACCGCTGCCCGTGGAGAAGGCGGCGGGCGACAAGGTGACCGCGGGGACGCTGAACTCCAGTGGAAGCTTCGTGATGGATGCGGAACGAGTGGGGAGCGAGACGCTGCTGGCGCAAATTGTGAAGACGGTGAGCGAAGCGCAACGCAGCCGGGCGCCGATGCAGAGGCTGGCGGATCGAGTGGCAGGTTATTTTGTGCCTGCGGTCGTGGTTGTAGCAGTTTTGGCATTTGCGGGCTGGGCGTTATTTGGGCCGGAGCCACGGTTGGCCCACGCGTTGGTGGCGGCGGTGTCAGTGCTGATCATTGCGTGCCCGTGCGCACTGGGCCTGGCGACGCCGATGTCGATCATGGTGGCGGTGGGTCGCGGAGCACAGGCGGGAATTCTGGTGCGCGACGCGGAGGCGCTGGAGACGCTGGCCCGCGTGGACACGCTGGTGGTGGACAAAACGGGAACGCTGACGGAGGGCAAGCCTGAGGTGCGTGGGATCGAAGTGCTGCCGGGTGCGGGAATGCAGGAGAATGCGCTGCTCTCGCTGGTGGCCAGCGTGGAGCGGGCGAGCGAGCATCCTTTGGCGCGGGCGATGGTGCGGATGGCGGAAGAAAGGAAGCTGCCGCTGGGGCCGGTCACGGAGTTTCAGGCAACGGCGGGCGGTGGAGTAAAGGGCCGGGTGCTGAATCGACTGGTGGTTGCGGGAACGAAGAAGTTCCTCACGGAGGCTGGGATTTCCATTCCAGTGATCACTGCCGATTCGAACAAGAATGTTGCGGGAACCACGCAGATTTATGTGGCGGTGGATGGCAAGACAGTAGGAATTGTGTCGTTGGGTGATGCGATCAAGGCGTCGGCGAAGGACGCAGTGAAAGCTCTGCAGGAGCAGCAAGGGCTGCGGGTAATTATGCTGACGGGTGATCACGAAGGAGCGGCACGGGTCGTTGCCGAGCAGCTAGGTCTAGACGAAGTTCACGCCGGGATGCTTCCAGCAGAGAAAGCTGGGTTCATCGAGAAGCTTCGCCACGAGGGAAGAATGGTGGCGATGGCGGGCGATGGGATTAATGACGCGCCTGCGCTGGCGTCCGCGGACGTGGGGATTGCCATGGGCACTGGGACGGACGTAGCCATCGAGAGCGCCGGGATCACGTTGGTGAAGGGCGACCTGCGCGGAATTGTGCGGGCACGCAAATTGGCGTTGAACACCGTTTCAAACATTAAACAGAATCTGGGCTTCGCGTTTGTCTATAACGTTTTGGGTATTCCGATTGCGGCGGGCGTGTTTTATCCATTCTTCCACTGGCTGCTCAATCCGATGATCGCGAGTGCGGCCATGAGTTTCAGCAGTGTTTCGGTGATTAGCAACGCGCTTCGCCTGCGTCGTGCCCCGCTGGAATAAAGCGGGCAGCCCCTGACCAACAGACCTTTCCATCGTCTATACCAACAGAGCGGGGAACATTTTGGAGTGGTGTTCGTATTAGAGGATAGGTAGCCGAAGAGGGCTTGTCACCGGGGGTCTTGTATGTCCAGCAATGGCAATGGTTTGACGAACGGGAAGGCGTCGAAGAAGCGCCGGCGGCGCATCATTATTGCGTCGATTGTAGGGTTGGTGGTGATTGGCGGCGGATATGGCGTGTATGCGGCGCTGAAGCCGAGCCACGACATTGATCCATCGAAGCTGGCTGCGGTGGAACGCGGAGATCTGGCGCGGGTGGTTGTGGCCACGGGGAAAATTCAGCCGCGCTCGAAGGTAGAGATTAAATCGAAGGCCAGCGGCATGGTGAAGCAGTTACTGGTGGACTACGACGACAAGGTGAAGCAGGGGCAGGTGCTGGCCGAACTGGATAAGGTGCAACTGCAAGCGATTGTGCGCGAGGCGCAGGCAAATTATCAGGCGGCGCAAGCAGCACGGGACTCGGCGACAGCGGCACTGGAACGCAATAAAGTGGATGCCGAGGGGCCGGATGTGCCGTTCTTGAAGCTGAATATGGAACGCGCCGAGCAGATGTTGAAGGAAGGCGTGATGTCCAAGAGCTACGTGGAAGATGCGGAAAAGAATTACCAACTGGCCTTGAACAAGCAGATGAGCGCGCAGCGAAATTTGATGGTGTCGCGGGCGGAGATCGCGAAGGCGGACGCGCAAGTAGCGCAAGCAAAGGCGTCCCTGGAAAATGCGGAAGAAGATTTAAGGAATTCGACGATTGTGAGCCCGATCGACGGACTGGTCCTTTCGCGCGATGTGAGCGTGGGAGACGGCGTGAGTTCGATATTGATTTTGGGCTCGCAAGCGACGCTAGTGATGACGCTGGGCGATACCAGTGAAGTGTATGTGCAAGGGAAGGTGGACGAGGCGGACATCGGCAAAGTGTATCTGGGGCAGCCGGCGCGCATTGTGGTGGAGTCGTTTAAAGATAAGAAATTCGTGGGAAAAGTGACGCGGATTTCGCCATTCGGAAAAGAGAAGGACAACGTCACGACGTTTGAGGTGCGCGTATCGATTTCGAATCCAACGGGCGAGTTGAAAGCGAACATGACGGCGAACGCGGAGATCTTGCTGGAAGAGAAGAAGAACGTGTTGATGGTGCCGGAGGCATCGCTGATTTACGACAAGGACCGCAACGCATCGGTGGAAATGCCGGATGCCAAGGCAGCCAACGGCAAGAAGAAGATTCCGGTGAAGCTGGGAATTTCGAATGGCGTGAAGACGGAAATCGCGTCGGGGCTGGACGAAAAGCAGCAAGTCATTCTGCAGTAGCGGGAGCCCAGCATGACATTTCGCGATCTGCTGCGGGACACGCTAGCGACCCTGTGGGCACACAAACGTCGCACGATGCTGACCATGTTTGGCATCGCGTGGGGGATCATTTCCATCACACTGATGGTGGCGGCCGGAGAAGGTCTGGGCCGCGGAATCCAAAAACAACAAGAAAACTTCGGTAAAGACGTGATGATTGTGTTCTCTGGCCGGACGAGCATGCAGGCAGGAGGAACGCGATCGGGCCGGGCATTGCATTGGATGGAAGAGGACTACGTGCAAGTGGCGGCGGAGAGTCCGGCTTGCAAGTATGTGATGCCGGAATTGGGGAACGAGGTCCAGACGCACAGCGCGTTCAACAGTGGAAACATCAATACGGTGGGCTCGTTGCCACCGTTCACAGTGATCCGCAGCATTAGCGTGGCGCAAGGCCGGTTTTATAACGATGAAGACAACCTAGAGAGCCGGCGGGTGGCGTTTCTGGGGAGCGATGCGAAGAAGCAGTTGTTCGCGGAGCGCGAGGCGATTGGGCAAACCATCGAAATGAACGGGATTCCGTACACGGTGATTGGGGTGATGAAGGCGAAGGACCAGAACTCGAGCTACGACGGATTTGATACTCGGAAAATTTTCGTGCCGTTCAATGCGATGCGGCGTGATTTCCCGAATAAGCCACCGGCGGTGGAGCATACCGTGGATCGGATCCTGGTGGCTCCGTGGTCTTTGGAGACGCACAGAGATTGCGTGAAGCAGGTGAGGCGGACGTTGGCGAGGCTGCACAATTTTGATCCGCGGGATGAAGAGGCGGCGAGCATCTGGGACACGGTAAAGAACGCGCAAGCAAACCGGATGATTTTTGTGGGAATGGAAATTTTCATGGGCGCGGTGGGAGTGGCTACAATTTTTCTGGGCGGGTTAGGGGTGATGAACGTGATGCTGGTATCGGTGCGCGAGCGGACACGGGAAATTGGAGTACGAAAGGCGCTGGGAGCGACGCGCGAATCGATTCTGCGGCAGTTTTTTCTGGAGACGATTATTGTGGTGCTGATCAGCGGAGGCAGTGGACTGTTTTTGTCCTACGGATTTTGTGCGCTGGTGAATCTACTGCCGCCGATTCCGTATTTCGATGGGCTGCGAGCGAGCTGGCAGTTAGCGGCGCTTACGGTGAGTTTGCTGGGAATTATTGCGGTGCTGGCGGCATTGTATCCGGCGAATCGCGCGGCTTCGGTGGATCCGATTGAAGCGCTCCGGTTTGAGGCTGGTGGGTAATGCTGATTGAAGTGTTTAAAGAGGCGTGGTCGGCGCTAGGACGAAACCGGGTGCGCAGTTTGTTGACGATGACCGGAATCGCGTGGGGAATTGTGGCGGTGACCCTGCTGTTGAGTTATGGATCGGGATTTCGCAGCGTACTGATGTATACGTTCGAGACATTTGGAAAGGCGGCGGTGATTTGCTGGCCGGGGACAACGAGTGAACAGGCGGGCGGAGAACGCGCGGGCAAGCCGGTACGATTTGACCAGGAAGATGCGGAGTGGGTGAAGGCACAATCGCCGCTGATCAAGCGGGTGACGCTGGAAACGGTGCAGTTCAAAGGGATTTCGCATGACGAGCGGCTCTCCGATTCGGCGATTCGCGGCGTGTATCCAGAGTACGGCGATATGCGCAATGAAGTGCCGTCGGAAGGGCGATGGATTACGGCAGAAGATGTGGCCGAGCGGCGTCGCGTGGTGTTTCTGGGTGCGCGGCTAAAGAAAAAATTGTTCAGCGGGACGCCCGCGGTGGGCGAGACGGTGCGGATTAGCGGCGTGCGATTTACGGTGGTTGGCACCATGGACATGAAGTTTTCGGACAGCTGCTATTTCAATTGCGATGACGAGTCGGCGTTCATCCCGTATCCCTCGGCGTCGGACTTGTGGGACGCGCGTTATGCGAGCGTGATGATTTTTGAGCCGGTGGCGCCGGAGTTTGAGCCGGCGGCGATGACGCAAATGCGGACCGCGGTGGCGAACCGGCAACATTTTTCCGCAGGGGACAAGCGTGCGATTACGATGTTTGGACGACAAGAGTTCAAGCCGATTTACGAGGGGATTACGCTGGGGATTGAAGGGCTACTGTTTCTGATTGGCGCGATGACGCTGGGAATTGGCGGCGTAGGCGTGATGAATATCATGCTGGTGTCTGTGGAAGAACGAGTGCGAGAAATTGGATTGCGGCGAGCGCTTGGCGCACGCAAGGCACATATTCGCTGGCAGTTTTTGTTGGAGGCGCTGGTGCTGACGTTGGCAGCGGGCGCGATTGGGATGATGTTGTCGTATGCGCTGACCTCGGCCATCGGAACGCTGCCGTTTCTGGGGCCGGCTTATGAGGATGAGAGCGGCAAGGTGGATATTCATTTGACGCTGTCGGTGGCGACGCTGTTCTTGTCGACGATCATTCTGATTGTTGTGGGAGTGATCAGCGGATGGGTGCCGGCGATGCAGGCAGCTAAGCTGGATCCTGTGGAAGCGCTGCGATACGAATAATTGTTGGTTGTGACAAGGCTACTCGCCGAGCGCGCCTTACCTGGAACTCTCAATAGAATTAGAAATAACTCAATTCAAGACAATTTGTTGCGTGTGACCATCTCTCCCAGCTCCTCATCGAACTGCCGAGAGCCAATATTCCGTTCGTTGAACTCTCTTTTCCGGTTTGCTGAAAAGGGAGTAGGTTTGGGGTGCACTGGGTAACTGCTATATTGGAATGACGTGATGCGCTCCCATCGCGCGGGACTATGTGGGGGAAAGATTGATGAATGGAATGAGAAACAGAGGGATTCGGATCGGAGCGGGAATTGCAGCGGCCAGCTTGCTGTTTTTTGTGGTGGTCCGAATCGCGCAAGCGCACGCCATTCTGAAGGAGAGTTCGCCGGTTGCGAACAGTACCGTGAAGGGGCCGGATGTTCCAATCAGACTACGTTATAACGTACGGGTGGATGCGACGCGTTCCAAGTTGCAATTGTTACTGCCCGACAATACGAATATGGATTTGACGATGGAGAAACAGAGCGCGCCCGACGTGATGTCGGCGAAGGCGACGGGGCTCAAGGCTGGGGCGTACCGGATTCGCTGGCAGGTGCTGGCGCCGGATGGCCACATCACGCGGGGAGAAATTCCGTTCACGGTAAGCGGTTCGTAAGCCGATAGAAAATGTTCAACATATATCAGCTGCTGGGGATATTTGGATTTCTTGTGGTGTTGCTGCGCGCGGCGATACTGGTTTGCCAGACGGTAACAATGGGCGGAATTTCGTTTCTGTTGCTGGCGGCGAGAAGGGAAGACCTGCGGCCCGAAGGACTGTTGCAGGCGAGTTGGAAGTTGATTCGCTGGAGCGCGCTGGGACTGGCGTTTTCGCAGTTATTTTTCGTGATCACGAATTCGCTGGTGCTTACGTCGTCGGCGGAAATTCCGTTGCGCGATGTGGTGGGTGCGAACTTCGTAGTTGCAGGAGCATTGGCGGTCGTCGCCGGGTTGGTAATTTTTCTTTGGCCGCAGAGCCTGCAACGCACGGTGAATCCACTGGTGCTGGTGCCTGGAGGACTACTGATTGCGGCGTCGGTGTTGACGAGCCACTCGGCTTCACGAATGGAGGGCCGGGCCTACCTGGTAGGATTCACGTTGTTGCATTACCTGGCAACGGCTACGTGGATTGGCGGGCTGCCTTATTTGTTGCTGGCAATGCGGCGGGTTACGGACGGGCCGGTTAAGGCGGAAATTGCGAGGAATTTTTCACGGCTCGCACAGATCAGCGTGGCGGTGTTGTTTGGCGCGGGGCTGGCAATGAGTTGGGTGTATGTGGGTTCGTGGGCTGCGCTGTGGGGAACATCGTACGGCATCATGGTGTCGACGAAAATTGCACTCTTTGGGTGCTTGTTGCTGCTTGGCGCGGCGAACTTCTATATCGTGCGTGGGATGAACAATGGGCAGCCCAACGGGGCGAAGAGTCTGCTGCGTTTTGGAGAAGTGGAAATTGGAATTGGGCTTACGGTGATTTTGGCGGCGGCTTCACTGACCTCGCAGCCACCGGGAGCGGACCTGCCAGACGATCGTGTGACGCTGCATGAAATTGCCATGCGTTACGGGCCGCGCATGCCGCGTTTGGCGAGCCCGAACGTGAAGGAACTGTCGGCGTCGACCGAGGAAACGTATAAAAAAGCAGCGGTAGAGGGCCGGACGTTGCCGTCGGCGTTTGTGCCGGGACAATTCGCAGCGGAGACGACTACGGCGGCGGATATTGCGTGGTCGGAATACAACCACAACTGGGCGGGTTTGATTGTTCTTCTGATGGGGATTTTGGCGGTGCTTTCGCGGAGCCGGTATTTTTCGTGGGCTAAGGCGTGGCCGCTGATTTTTCTGGGATTGGCGGTGTTTCTATTTTTGCGGGCTGATCCGGAGAATTGGCCGCTCGGGCCGAATGGATTTTGGGCGAGCTTCGCGGTCAGCGACGTATTGCAGCATCGGGCCGCCGTGGTGTTGATCATTGTGTTCGCGATTTTTCAGTATGGTGTGGAGACCGGGCGCGTGAAATCGCATGCGGCGGCGCTGGTGTTTCCCGGAGTGTGTGCGGTAGGGGGGATCGTTTTGCTAACGCACACGCACCAGTTGAGCAATGTGAAGGACGCGATGCTGGTGGAGTTGAGTCATACGCCGCTGGCGCTGTTCGCGGTAGTGGCGGGATGGTCGCGGTGGCTGGAATTGCGATTGCCGGAAGAAAATAAGACGCGGAAGTATTTGGCGTGGGTGTGGCCGGTATGCTTCGTGATTATCGGATTGATTTTGATGGACTACCACGAGAGCTAGCGAAGAGGGCTGCGAACGATGGCGAAGAGCGCGTTGATTGTGGTGGATGTGCAGCGCGATTTCTGCGAAGGCGGAGCGCTTGCGGCGGCGGACACGTTGTCTCTGCTGGAGCCTTTGAAGAAGAATATTGATACGGCGCGACGTAGTGGAGCGGCGATTGTTTACACGCAGGATTGGCATCCTGCGGAGCATAGTTCTTTTCGGGTGAATGGCGGGCCTTGGCCGATTCACTGTGTGGGCGGGACGGCGGGTGCGGAACTAATGGCGCCGCTGTTGGCCAAAGAGGGCGACATTGTTGTGCACAAAGGAGTGGGGGTTGATGGCGCGGGGTACTCGGGATTCGAAGAGACCGGGCTTGCGGAGCAGTTGCGGGAACTGGGAGTCGAGCGCGTTTACGTGAGCGGGATTGCAACGGAATATTGTGTGCGAGCGACGGCGCTGGATGCGTTGAAGGAAGGATTCGAAACGTTTGTGATTCGGGATTTGGTGCGTGCCGTGCAGCCGAATGAAACAACCAAAGTGATTCAGGAACTTAGCGATGCTGGCGCGAAGATCATCACGGCAGAGCAGTCTTCGTTGGAAAACGAAAAGGAAAACGCTGGTTAGGAAAAGAGACTGGGTAATTGATGGCAGAGGTTAAGACTGGCCGAGGATGGCGTCGAAATAGGCCAACATGTCGGGAGAATTCCAGTCTTGCGGGCCGATAATTTTGCGGAGAATGACGCCCTTGCGATCGATGATGTAGGTCTCCGGCCACATGGAAGTGCCGTAATCGGTGGCAATCTTTTTGGAAGGATCGCGATAAGTCGGGAAATTGAGATGT
>DASXBH010000110.1:0-2610 GCA_036491775.1 Candidatus Acidiferrum sp. | reverse complement strand
GTGCAGCACATTCGCACCAAAAGCGGCGCAGTGAACGGCGTCGTCCTAACCAATGGCGACGAAATCGCCTGCGAAGCGGTAGTGTCCGGAGTTGACCCGAAGCGCACCTTTTTCCAGTTGCTCGATCCTTCTAATCTCGATCCCGTCTTCGCGATGCGCATGAAGAATTACCGTTCGGTGGGCAACGTGGCTAAAGTACATCTCGCTTTGGGCGATCTGCCGAAATTTCCGTCGCTGGCCAGCGCCGTCGGGCCGGACGGTTTCCGCGAAGCGCTTTCGGGCCGGATTCACATTGGCCCGGAAATTGACTATCTGGAGAAAGCCTTTGACGCTTCGAAGTACGGCGAAATTTCCACCGAGCCGTATCTTGATATCACGATTCCAACGCTGCTTGATCCTTCGTTGGCGCCAGAAGGGAAGCATGTCCTGTCTGCGTATTTCCAGTTCGCGCCGTACGCGCTGAAAACCGGAAATTGGAGCGACCGTCGCGGCGAATTGGTGAACACGGTAATTCGCACGCTCGGCGCGTACGCTCCGAATCTGCCGAACATCGTGGAAGCCTCGCAGGTGATTACGCCGCGGGATCTGGAGACCGAGTACGGTTTTACCGGCGGCCACATTTTCCACGGCGAACTGGCGCTCGACCAACTCTTTACAATGAGACCCGCTCTCGATTGGGCGCGTTATCAAACCCCGATCCGTGGCCTGTTCCTGTGCGGCAACGGCACGCATCCCGGCAACGGTTTGACTGGCGCATCGGGCGCAAACGCCGCCAAAGAAATCATCCACGAACTGCGCTAAAGCGCCAAAAGACATGAACAGAATCGATCGCACCAAACTGAAGAAGCTGCGCGAGCGCGAGGAAAAACGCTTCGTCGCCGAGCATCCATGTTCGGCGGAGCTGTATGCACGCGCGCAAAATTCGCTGCTGGGCGGCGTGCCGATGAACTGGATGAAGAAATGGGCAGGGGCGTTTCCGGTGTTTGTGCAGCACGCGAAGGGCGCGCATTTCACGGATGTCGATGGACGCGACTACGTGGACTTGTGTCTGGGCGATACCGGAGCGATGACCGGCCACTCTCCTGTCGTGGTGGCGGAAGCAGTGGCAAAACGCGTACGCGCAGGCATTACGTTGATGTTGCCCACGGAAGATGCGCTGTTCGTGGGCGAAGATTTGACGCGGCGATTCGGATTGCCGTACTGGCAATTTGCATTAACCGCCACGGACGCAAATCGTTTCGCGATTCGCATTGCGCGCGAGATTACTCAACGCAGCAAAATTCTCGCGTTTCATTATTGCTACCACGGCACCGTCGATGAAACGTTTGCCACGCTGGATGGCGGTGTCGTTGGGCCGCGTCGCGGGAACGTCGGGCCTCCGGTCAATCCCGTGGAGACCACGCGGCTCGTCGAATTCAATGATCTGAACGCGCTCGAAGACGCGCTCAAGCATCACGACGTAGCGTGCATTCTGGCCGAACCGGCAATGACCAACGTCGGCATCATCCTGCCGGATGAAGGATATTGGAAACAGGCGCGCGAATTGGCGCGACGACACGGCGCGCTGTTGATTGCTGACGAAACGCACACGATCTGTGCGGGACCGGGAGGCTGCACCGCGGAGTGGGCTTTGCAGCCGGACATGCTGGTATTCGGCAAAGCGATTGGCAGTGGGATCCCCGGAGCGACATATGGATGTTCGGAAGAAGTAGCGCATCGCATTTCCGCGCGAATCCATCTCGAAGATTGCGACGTCGGGGGAATTGGCGGCACGCTGGCGGGCAATGCACTGTCTCTTGCGGCGATGCGCGCAACCCTGGAGAATTTGCTGACGCGCGAGAATTTCGACCGAATGATCGGTCTGGCGGCGAGATTTAATGAAGGCGTGCGCATGGAGATCAAAAAGCATGAACTCCCATGGAATGTGCAGCGGCTGGGCTGTCGGGCGGAATACACGTTTTGCGAACGAACGCCGCGGAACGGCAGGGAATCGGCGGCTGGGGCGGATTTCGAGCTGGAGCGGTTCCTGCATCTGTACGCGCTGAACCGCGGAATTCTGCTGACACCTTTCCACAACATGGCGCTGATGTGCCCGGAGACGTCGGCTGCGGATGTGGACCGGCACACGCAAGTCTTCGCGGAGGCGGCTGAGGAATTGGTTTCGGCATAGAGGACTGCAAAGCGGCAAATCCCAAAATGGAATGACAAAAGAGTGAATATGCCCGTTCTAGGGTATGCCACGGAAGTGTCTAAAAAGACGGGAGATATTGGTGCATTGTTGGCGGCAGCCCTAACCAATAAATAAATAGTAAAAGTAAAGTGAAGTTTAAAGGTTAGGCGCAGAGGCCGCAGAAGTCGGAGGGATACGAAGTGATTTGCAAATTGCCGCGTGAGGAGATCCGATCGGCGTTGGTGGGGATTCCATTGTCACCAAAGGGTGGACTGGGTAATCCAATCGGGGATGACGAGGGAGTACTTTAATGCAGATTGGAATTGATAGTTTCGCGGCATCTATTTCGGATCCGGTAACCGGCGTGAAGCTGAGTGCCGTCGACCGGATGCAACACTTGCTGGCTGAGATTGAGCTCGCCGACCAAGTGGGTCTGGACG
>DASXBH010000109.1:0-7103 GCA_036491775.1 Candidatus Acidiferrum sp. | reverse complement strand
AACGATGAGTTTGAATTTCTGGATGCGGATGGCGAGTGGCTGCACGTCGAAATTTCGGGTGACTCGCGAGGCTGGGTGCGCAAGAGCGCGGTAGAACTGCCGGAACAAATTGCTGCGCGATTGCAATCTCATGCCGCAGTGGCCGGTACGGATGAAAAATTGAGCGCCTTCCGCATCGAACGCGAAGAAACCAGCACGTTTCCCGGAGGCTGGGCTTCGTTGCGCGGAAAGTCCGTGAAGATTTATACCGTGCAGCCGGTTTCGCAGGATCCTAAGGAAGCAGGACCGGCGGCGCGCCTGAAATATTCTCTCAGCTTATTTGAGAAGGCGATGAAGGATGCAGCTTCGGCCACTCCTTCCCCGGAAGGCGTCGTGGTTATTTTCGATTCTGCGGATGGTGGCATGGTGAGCGCGACGATGAGCGATATACAAAAAGTCACGGCGGGAACTCTGGATCACAACGCGTTTTGGTCGCAAAGCTACATGGATCCTGAAGACGCATTCAAACCTGCGAAGTAGCAATTTGATTCTGTGGCGTAACGCCGGTCGATGCGCGTCACCCCGCCTACTTTGATTGAGCCATTCAGAAATTTCACTTCCGCACCGGGCCATCCCTAAATAACATAGGCTTGCAACTTGGGCCTGGGTCAAGGAGCGTTCATGGAATTAAATGCGGCGATTGTTGGTCTTGGATTTGTGGGCCGAGCACATCTGGAAGGCCTGCGGCGATTGGGCATTCCGGTGCGTGGAGTGCTAGCCAGCACCCCGGAGCGTGGGAAAAAGATGAGCGAAGCGCTGGGCTTGGCGCGGGCCTATTCGTCGCTGGAAGAATTGGCGGCTGATCCGTCAGTACAAGTGGTGCACCTGTGCACGCCAAACAATCTGCATTTTCAAGAAGCGAGTCAATTGCTGCGCGCGCGGAAACATGTGTTGTGCGAGAAACCGCTGGCGCTGGATTCACGAGAAGCAGCAGCGCTCGTATCGTTAGCCAAAGAAATGGGACGCGTCGGCGGCGTAGCGTACAACCTGCGCTACTACCCGCTTTGTCAGGAAGCTCGCGCACTGATTCATAAAGGGACGATTGGGCAGGTGCGATTGATCCACGGTAGTTTTTTGCAGGATTGGCTGCTGTACCCCACCGATTGGAATTGGCGATTGGATCCGAAACTTGGCGGCGAATTGCGCGCCGTCTCCGACATTGGAACGCATTGGCTTGATTTAGTGACCTGGATGACGCGAACCACGGTTTCCGAGCTTTGCGCCGATTTGGCGACGGTGCTTCCGTCGCGGCGCAAACCCAAAGGGCGTGTGGAGACATTTCAAAAAGTAAGCAATGTCGAAACCGAAGAAGTGCTGATGAGCAATGACGATTATGCTTCCGTGCTGCTGCATTTTGAAAACGACGCGCGAGGGGTGATGAGTGTCTCGCAAGTCAGTGCTGGCAGAAAGGCGCGGCTGTGGTTTGAGGTTGATGGCTCGGAGGCTTCGCTAGTGTTTAATTCGGAAGAGCCAAATACGCTATGGATTGGCAGGCGTGATCGCGCCAGTGAAGTTTTGCCGAAGGATCCGGCCCTGCAGTCGCCGGAATCGCGCGGATACGCCGCCTATCCCGGCGGCCATCCGGAAGGTTATCCGGATACGTTTGTGCAACTCTTCAAAGATTTTTATGGTTATCTGGCGGTAGGCGATCTACGAGCGCAGCGAACTTTTCCGACATTTGAGACCGGTCACATTGAATTGATCTTATGCGAAGCGATTGCTGAAAGCGCGCAGAAGAAAAGTTGGATCAGTGTTGGCGCGTAACGCTCAGCAATTGGAAACGGACTGGACTTCAGCTCTGACTCAGCGCATGAGTTGATTCGCGTACTACCAACTCCGCGGGAATTTTTCGCCGTACTACCGGAATGTCGCGCTTCTGATTCACGCTCTTGATGGCGTCCAGGACCATTCCCGCGCTGAGCGCACCCATGGCTTCCATCGGCTGGCGAATGGTGGTGAGCGAAGGCGCGGAAAGATTGGCTTGCGCCACATCGTCGAAGCCGATCACCGAACAATCTTCCGGCACACGCAAACCTTTTTTCTTGAGCGCTCGCAACGCCCCGAGAGCGGTGATGTCGTCGTAAGCCATCAGGGCTGTGAAGGACTTTCCACGCCGCAAAAGATCTGCGGTCAGTTGCGCTCCTGCTTCAAAGCTGGAGTTCGCGTCCAGAGATTCCGGGAGCTCTGCGACACGTTTCATATCAAGAGATAAGCCGGCGGTTTGCGCAAAATTGCGAATACCCTTCCAGCGTTGACCGCTGCTCGAGAGTGCTTTTGGCCCGCGCAGAAAAGCGATATCGCGGTGGCCGAGTTTATACAGGTGCTCGAGGGCCAGCGTGGCGCCTCCTTCGTTGTCCACGGAAACCGTGCTGACCGAAGCGAGATCGAAATCCCTTCCCGCAATCACCGTGGGAACCTGACGCTGCGTAAGATCAGCGAGCACTTTAATGTCGGTGACCAACCAGTTGGCAATGACGATGAGTCCTTCGACGCGGCGATCCAATAACATTTCCAGATAGCGTTCGAAACGATGCGGCTCGTTGTGCGCGTCGGCCAGCAACGAAAGATAGCTGGATTGATACAGAGAATTTTCAAGGCCGCGTAGGATCGGCGTGCAAAACGGGTCGGTAATGTCGAACACCATCACGCCCACAATGTTGGAGCGTTGGCTGCGCAAGGAACGCGCCAGCGGATTGGGTCGATACCCTAAACTGCGCGCCGCTGTTTCGATGCGTTGTTTGGTGTCCGGCGGAATGTAGCGGGAAAGGGGAGCGCTGTTGAGCACGATGGAAACCGTAGACGCGGAGTAGCCGCTTTGGCGTGCTACATCGCGAATCGTGACTACGCCGCTTCTCGCCATCGAGGCATCCTCTGGTGCTTATTTCGGTGGAGCGTAGCTATACCGCAAATTTCCAGGCAAGCGATCAGAGTGCGACCGCGTGTTGTATTCCAATTCGTAATTCAGATGCTCGGCATCGGAGGGATACTCGGAGCCTTCGGCGTAGGGATACGACGCGAGGCCATGCTTCGGCAGCGGCTCAACCGTGAAGGCGTGCGCCGCGTAAAAATCCATGTCTTTCTCGAAGCCGTCCGCATAGAAAAAGTAATCGCGCACCCAGCCTGCAGGAAGTTGCGGCAACTTCGCAGGATCGAATTCCAGCTTCACACCTTCGCCAGAGCCGAACACCGCAAATTTTTCGTCGGATGATTGCAGCAGCGTTTTCACATTGCCATAGCGCGTGAAATTGCCGGCCGCATGCGCGTAAGGACCGGTCTTGCTGCGATACGTCCAGGAATAAATGGTGTCGCTCGCAGGGTGCAGGCGAATTTCTTTCGGGTAGCCGAAATAATCGAGCGCTGCGGTGGCAAGTGGCACTTCGTTGACGCGAATCTCTCGGTGTTCAGGCGTCTGGTCGATGCGGGCGGCATCCCAATAAATCGAAAGATTAGAGACAATACGAATGCGGCGCGTGCCTGGCGGGATTTTCCCGGTTAGGTCTGCGACCATGGTGCGCGCCAGTCCGGCAGGAAAACCCATATCGTCGACAGCGCGCTTCCATTGGCCCTGAGCGTCTTGCACTTCCACGTAAGGAGGAATGACCTTGATTCCGGCTTGATCGGCCGAGTACATGGAAGTCGCAGTGAAGTAATCGGTGTAGCCATCAAGAAGCAAGCGCAGCGGCTTGTTGGCGTCCCAAGAGCCGAGATCGAGTTCGATCCAGTGCAGCTTCGCGAAACCCGCGAAAGGTAATTGTTCGAAACTGGTGACGTATTTCCGATCGCGTTTGGCGAGCAACGGCAAAATATTATTGCCGTGATCGTCCCACGCACCGAGCGGCAAGCGCGCGTTCTGCGTAGCAATTACTCGAAATTCCGGAAATGGCGGATTACTGGCGAAGCGTTCGTTAGGATTTGTCTCTATATCTGCAGGGTGATCGATGGCCAGCAGGCGTACTTGATCAAGGTAAACGGTTTCTTCCATCGGCTCCATGAAGCGAAAACTCAGCAGACCATTTTTCTGCTGCACACTTTTCGACGGCACTTTTAAATATTCGTCGGGATCGGGAACATCCCGTTCCCCAGGTGCCACCCAATGGCCGACGACCCCGGGACCAATCATATCGGCAATAAATTCGTACTCTTTGCCATTCCACGAAAATAGAACCGGACAGGAACTCCCGCGACGATCGAGCTCGCTGATGGTCTGTACTTTTTGCGCGCTGAGATTTATTTCATCTTGAGGGACGCCCGTGGGCCACAGCAGCCGCACCACTTCGGTAGATTTTTCTTGTCCAAGCCCGACGATCACTGGAGCAGAGCTTTGACTCATGTAGCCTGCTGCGCCGCCGTACTCCCATTTCTGATACAACGCTCCTGCATAGACTTCGACCTTAGTGCCAATGCCGCTTTTGTTGTCGTTCAGCGCCTTCAGGTCGATTTGAATCCAATTATTTTTGTTGGCGCCAATATTTTCGAGCAGCATCGGCGCGCCACCGGACTGCGTGACAATTAAATCGGGACTTCCATTCGACTTCACGTCGGCAACAGTGATGTTCCTCGGCTGGTTCAGTTTCACCGCGTCGAGTTGCGTGTTCTTTGTAACGTCGGCCCAACTCCCGTCGCCCAAATTGCGCAGCAGCCGAATTTCTCCGCCGCTCGAGGATTCACCCGCAGCGATCAGATCGAGCCAGCCATCGTTGTCGTAGTCCACCCACGTAAGTCCCCAACCCTTGCTCCAGCCGAGATCGGGCAGCGGCACGCGCTCCAACTTTTTTCCTTGGACGTTCCGCCACAGGCTGATCCCAGGCGCTCCAGCGTGGGTGAACGCGAGATCCATCCAGCCATCTTTGTCGAAATCAAAGGCGATAACACCGACCGCAGGCGGAAGATTCTCTTTGGCGAAATCGAGACCAGCAAGTGGAACGAACTTGCCTTCGCGCGGATTCAGAAAGATCGAGGCCCCAGAAGTGCCGCCGGCAAAAACAAAATCGATGGCGCGATCGTTATTGAAATCGCTAAGCGTGACGCCGGCGCCAGTTGCGTCGATTCCGAGCCCGGATTCATCCGAAACATCGGTGAAGGTGGAATTACCATTGTTACGCCACAATTTATTTTTTCGATTGTCAGCGCTGTCGTCGGATCTGGCTACGGTGAGATATAAATCGAGATCGCCATCGTGATCATAATCGACGAAGAGGGGCGCAACGCATCCGGCTTCGCGGCGAATACCGGCCTTCTCAGTGACATCCACAAATTTTCCGGCGCCATCGTTGCGCAGTAGGCGCACGCCATCACTTTCGCAAAAGGCTATGTCGGTGTGGCCATCATTGTCGAAATCACCAGCCGCACATCCCAATCCCGCGCCCAACGCGCCCAATCCAGCCCTGACCGTTACATCGTCGAACTGGCCTTGGCCGATATTTCGTAACAACCGACTTTTCTCAGTTCCGGCACCCACCACGAACACGTCGATTTTGCCATCGCCATCGTAGTCAAGCAGGCACGCCCCATTGCTAGCAGCTTTCAAGGCGCCGAGCGGTTTGGGGCTGTAACGCACCGCAATTTCGGCCGGAGCGCGTGTCCCGATTCCGTGAACAAATTCCGCGAGCGAATATTTTCCCTGGTCTCCATAGCCCGCGCCAAATGGTGCGCCGAGATGTTCAGTCGTAATTTTCTGAAAGCGCTTCATGTGTTCGCGCGCAGCATCCGCATCGCCTTTGCGCTGAAAGGCGCGAGCCAGTCCAAATTGTGCAGATGCATGATAAGGCGCGATGGCCAGTGCTTTTTGGAAAGCTGCGATGGCGTCATCGAACTTTTGCAGTTGCGACCAAAGAAATCCTTCGAAGTAATAAGCGTCCGGCTCGTCCGGCACGATCTGCTCGACGTGCTGAAATGCGCGAATCGCTTTTTCGGGTTCGCCGGAATCCTTATACGCGATTCCCAGGTTGTACCAGGCGAATGGATCTTGCGGAAGTTTCGCGGAAGCTTCCTCCAGCGCCGCTACGGCCGGTGCAAGCTTTTGCTGGGAAAGCAGCGCGATACCAAGGTTCACTTTCGCCGGAGCGAACGCAGGATCCGCCGCGAGAGCGCGGTTGAAATACTTTTCTGCCTCGGCGCCTTTCTGCTGATTCATGTGGGCCACGCCCAAACTGTTCAATCGCAAAGCTTCGACGGAAGCTTCTTTTTCACTCGAGGGTGAAGCTTCGTACTTCTTTGCTGAGGAATTTCGTGTCGGGCGCGAAGGGAGATCGGTGGAACCGGAGATCACCGCGACAACCAGAATGGCACTAGATACACAGAACAGAGCGCGTGATGGCCTGGACTTTTTCAATTGCATGAAGGAAAAATCTCTCTGGATGCGAGACGAATGAATCTGCTTGGCTTCATCGTCTCTTTGATTGTCTTGACTGGCTACCGCGTCGTCAACCGTTTTTATAGGCGCTTTGGCGGCGGGCGGCGAAGCCGCTTGACCTAGGTACCGCGCTTTTCTAACGTGTGTCCGAAGCCATGCGTGCCCCCATCCATTTCAGCATTGCCGAAACTCTTGAAAAGTTCCGCAAGAAAGAAATCTCGCCAGTCGAACTGGTGCGTGCTCATCTCGATCGCATCGGCGAACTTCAGACCAAGCTGAATGCCTTCGTTCATCTGGATGGCGAATCGGCATTGGCGCGCGCGCAGCAAGCTGAGGCGAAGCTGCTTCGTGGCGAGCCGTTGGGAACGCTTGGCGGAATTCCTCTGAGCATCAAATCGAACATCGACGTGGCCGGATGGCCGTGCCCTGCGGGATCCCTGCTTCGCAAAGACTATGTACCCACAACAGATGCAGTCGTGGTGTCGCGACTGGAAGCGGCCGGAGCGATACTTCTGGGAAATACGAATACGCCTGAATACTTGATGGCGTATGAAACCGACAACCGCCTGAGTGGCAAAACGTCGAACCCGTGGAATTTGGATTATTCGGCGGGTGGTTCAAGCGGGGGAGAAGCGGCGGCCATTGCGGGCGGTTGTTCGATGGGCGGAGTCGGTAGCGATGGAGGCGGCTCGATTCGCACGCCCGCGCACTT
>DASXBH010000108.1:0-3681 GCA_036491775.1 Candidatus Acidiferrum sp. | reverse complement strand
CCAAGCAGGATCAAACTACCCCGGCAACTGCGGCTGCGAGCAACGGAAAGCCGGGGTATGTCGAACCCTTTTCCGATGCGGACTGGACATGGCTGAACGGCAACGCACGCACAAAGGAAATATTCTGGGATACGAAGTTCTTCACTCCGGAAATTAGAGCGGACACGCACTACGTCCTTGATTTCAACCACCCGACAGATCATTCCATTGGGGGCTCGAGCGAGTTGTTTCGGTCGAACGAAGTTCAGCTGGAACAACTCGGCGTCGGCGGCGATTTCCACTATGACAATGTTCGTGCCAGGCTGATGACCCAGTTCGGAATGTATTCCGCGACTACACCACGCAATGACCCAAGTCCGGGGCACGGCCAGTGGGACCTGCCAACAGCGTACCGCTATATATCCGAGGCGTACGGCGGATACCACATCAACGCGTTACACGGAATCAACGTGGACGCGGGAATCTTCATGTCGTACATCGGATTGTTCAGCTACTACAACTTCGACAACTGGGCCTACCAGCCTTCCTATGTCTCTTCCAACACTCCCTGGTTTTTCAACGGCGTGCGGGTACAGATATTCCCTACAGCCCACCTGAAGATCGAGCCGTGGTTCATCAATGGATGGCAGTCGTACGCTTCGGCGAATCACCACCCCGGGGTCGGTGGCCAGATTAAGTGGACGCCGAGACCCTGGTTAAACATCATCTCGAATAACTACGGAGTGGGCGAGGATGACCTGTTCATCAAGGGCCGCAGCCGCATCCATACCGACGATAGCATCGAGGTTAAGTACTACGACAAGCCGGAGAAGACTCTCGACAAGATGGCATTTTCTCTGACTGGCGACTTGGGTTGCGAGTATGGATCGGGCGTGAGTTGCTATGGCGATAAGAAGGGCGGACCGAAACAGAGCTTCATTGGCTACATGTTCTATAACCGGTTCTGGTTTCACCGGGATATCTTCGGGCTCACCGTTGGCGGCGGCCAGATCAATAACCCCGGTCGCTATCTAGTACTGATTCCGCCAATCAATGGGGAGACCGCAATCTCGGCGGCTACCAATTCGCCGTACTTCACCGGGAATCCTGGCGATCCCTTCAAGGCGTGGGATTCTTCAATCACGTTTGACTATATGCCCAAGCAATACATCACGTTTCGCTGGGAATATGACTATCGCCATGCCAATGTGCCGTATTGGACGGGCCGGGGCGGCATCACGCCCCCGGGGGGCAACAACGGTTCTCCACAGTTCTATACGTGTAGCGGTGGCGGCACGTCAGGGCAAACCAGCCTTGGCGCAGCAGAAACGGCTTGTGGCGGGGGGCTCAGCAGCGTTTGGTTCCCAGACCTTCGCAAAGACGAATCGTTCATCGATATGTCGATTCTGGTGAAGTTCTAACGGCACGGTGCTCGGGCAGATGAACAGAGCTATTCGTTTGCCCGAACTCTCGAGGCACGGAGGCCTCGGAACAGCTATTGATCGAGATTTCTGCTATTTGCCGGCGAAGCGACTTGCAGTCAGATCCGGTTTCGTCAATTCTTTGACCTTCAACTCACCCTTCTTGTTCTTGTCCAAGTGGTCGAATTCCGCTTCCATAAACTTCATATATTCCTGCTTGGAGACCTGCCCCTCGCTGTTGGTATTCATCAGGAGCAGCAACTGCTTGACTTCACCTTCACCCATAGCCAGTTTATCTTGCCGCTTGGGAACAGAGGCCTTCTGTGCCGCCGCAGTCCCGAGAATGGTTGCGGCCGCAACCAAGGTGAGGATGACCACTATGATTCGTCCGCGGTTCTTTGGCGTGAGCATGATGGACTCCTTGCAACGCCCAGGTGATGGGGCGACGATCTAATCAGGACAATTGCCCGACGCGGCAAATTACACCCAACAGTTGGCGACCGTTTTCTGCAAAAAACGCATGCATCAAATCAAATTACTTGAGCACTATTGCGGACGGTGTATACCGTGATGTTTTCTGGTCGTAGGCCAAGGGATTTGGGCCGAGCTACTTATTGCTTAAGGAAAGGTATTCCCGGTACAGCTTGGTAATCGTGTCACCCACCGTGAATCCCCACGCCCAGATGGCGAGCGTTTTAAACTTTTCGGGAACCACATAGCGATTCGAGGCTTCGGAGACGGGTACCCCGGCCTTGTACATCTTGTCGGCCTGTTCGGCGATATCGTCGAAGACCTCGCGCAGCTTCTGAACGCCCTCTTGCCCACAAATCGGGCCGTGCCCGGGCACGAAAAGAGTGTCTTTGTCCCACGATGCGAAGGTCTTCAGCGTAGAGCGCCAGCCGGAGATTGTGGCCTGATCATCGAAGCAGGCGGGGTATGCTCCATTGAAAACCAAATCGCCGGTGTAGACGACTCTCTGGTCAGGCACGCGGACGACGAGGTCGGTACCAGAGTGGCCGGGATATGTTTCGATGCTAAGTTTCAGATTACCCAGATCAACGGCCATGGGAAGTTTGCCAGGGTCCAGCGGGTGATTAGGTCCCGCGACGGGAACCTTGTTGGCCATGTCGTAGATATTTCCGAACGCCGTTAGATCGCTTTGCGCATGTTGTTTTTCAATATCAGTTTTGGATTCGCGGACGTGCTTTTCGAATGGCGCGAGAACCGTGGACCGGTCAGCGCCTTGCATCGCAACGTAACTATCGAACATGCGCTTGCTGGCCGCTGCGTGTCCCCATAGCGAAATTCCATTCGCTCCATAAAATGTGTTCCCGAAGGTATGATCGTAATGGTAGTGCGTGTCGAGCGCCGCCATCGCCGGAATTTGTGTGACCCTGCGAAGCGTTTCCATTTGAAATGCGGCGCCAGCTGGACTGCCAAATCCTTCTATGAGGAGCGCGGAATCTTTTCCGATCAGAAATCCGCCGTTGCAAATTGTGGCGAAGCCTTTTGTGGGATCGGATATCGTTGCGTACAGGCCCTCGCCGATTTTACGCACTGAGGCGAAACCGGCGTCGACCACCGGCCTTTGCGAAATGCGTGGATCATCTGCGAGGGATTCTGGGAATGCAGGGCAGGGAATTGTGGCAGCAAATGCCCAAAAGGCCCCCAAACGGCCTGCTTGCGAAACAAAATTTCTACGCGACAGAGAAGTTGGCGTGTCCGTCATCGATTCTCCGGGAGATGCGTGAAGGCTGGAAAATGGGCAACAGTCTATCAGAGTACTTGTTGGGCACGCGAAAAAATGCCGGTCGCAACATGCGAGTGCTTGCGAGCGTGCGCTGAGCATGGGAAGATAAAGAGTTGTTAGTCGGATGTCAGCGGCACTGCCGCGCCTTCCCATTGGCGATATCGTCTAGGGGTCTAGGACGCCGCCCTCTCACGGCGGAAACCCGGGTTCGAATCCCGGTATCGCTACCAATACGGGATACCTCTCCTTCATCTATTCAGGAGGCACAAATGCCTTTGGAAATCGTTCAGCGCGAAATAAATGGAATTTACCTTCTTGCGCTCGACGGTCGTCTTTCCCTCGGCAAGGAGAGCACCGGACTACGCGCAATGGTTGACAATCTTCTGGAAACTGGCGCCACGCGAATCGTCATCAACCTTGACCATGTGCATTACGTCGATAGCGCGGGCCTCGGCGCTTTGATCGAGACGCATCGAAAGACGAAAGCCAAAGGCGGGCGGCTCGTGCTATGTCATCTCGGTCCCAAGCTGA
>DASXBH010000107.1:0-6339 GCA_036491775.1 Candidatus Acidiferrum sp. | reverse complement strand
CTACTGCGGTGATGAAAACTTTGGTTTCATACCCGGCCGTTACGCTTCGGAGTTCAGAGCAGGCTTGCTGGGCTAACTTATATCGCGCCTCAGGCGCTTGTGGTTCAGGCAACAAGTCAGGATGCGTCCACCATGGACTCTTCTGCGTGGTCCGCGCCTTGCGTTTTGCGAAATGACTCATTCAGGTCCCTTAGAAAATAAACTTGGCGATACCGAAAACGGAAAATTGCGTGCGGCCGGTATAGATGTCGCGAAACCCTTGGCCGGGTTGCAGCATGGAAGCGCCGCCGGTGAGCACGATGTTTTCGGAGAGCGGCGGACGGTAACGCACACCTAGGCCGAGATCTTCGCCAATGGTGTGGCGAATGGGCGACTGAAATAAAACGTATTCGAGTGGTTCGGTGCGCATGAAGCGTAGAAAATTGAAATTGGCGAAACCCTTGAGCTTTGGAGTGATATCGAAATCGGCGCCGGCGTTTACAAGGAAAATTCCGGGATTGACGAAATTGGCCTGACCTTCTTCCTTGCTCGAACGCATGTTGGGTAGAAGGCTGCCGTCGGTGGTGAGCGCGACACCGGAACCCGTGAGGCGAATAACCTCGCGATTCCAAAAACTGAAAAGACCGCCGGCAAAATTGGGCAGATCGTCGATCGAATCGAAGCCGCTAGCGCGTCCGTCACGCGGATTGGCATCGCCCGAAGAATAGAACGTGGAGACGCGATAACGAATCCAATCGCGGTCCAGAGAAATTTCCACGGCAGCCATTTGCGCGTTCACGGTGACGGGGCGCCCAGCGATGGGGTTGAAGGTGTCTTCACCAACTGCCTGGTAGAAGGCATGCGTGAGATTCACGCGTTTGATATGGCCACTGCCAAGCCAGCCCAGGTAGCCGACACGAATGCCGTGCGGAATTGGTCCGACGCCTTGGACCACGACGTCGCCGACGGGAGCAGGCCGGACGAGGAAGCCATTGTCGTCGTAATGGATGCTGGGGTCGTCTTTGTTAAATGCGCCAATGAATTCTGCGGTGTAGCCGGGAAAGAAAAAGTCCTGGATATAAAGGTTACCGAGAATAACTTGCTGATTACGTCGCGCAAAGCTGTTGAGCCCACTGTTGGTATTTTTTTCGAGCAGGTTGAAGTAGGCAGCGTTGTATTCAAAACGATTGCTGCGAAGATCGCCAAAGACGCGAACGGCGGGCTGTTCATCGACGAATAGAAACCCGCGAAAATCGGCGTTGAACTCCTGAATTCCTGCACGCACGGAGACGAAATCGTAATTGGGACTGAGGTCGTGAAGTTTTACTTCGACAAAAGCTTCCTGCAGGCCGATGTGGCTATCAAGGCGCGTGGTGCCGGCGCGGACGTCGGGACTGACTACACCGAGTTCGCGAACGTCGAGGTAATTGAGGCTGACTTCCGGCGTAATGCGAATGCGCCAGTCGACCGGTTTGAAGGATGCGTCGCCATGAAAAAGATCGAAGGAGAAACGCAAGGTCTGATCGAGAAAGAATTGTTCGCCATTGCCGAAGAACGCGGCACTGCCGGGCTGAGCAGAACTTGCGGCGGTGGGAGTAGGAACGCGACGGCCGTCGACAAAGGTTTCGGCCGATCCGTTGAAATTGAAGAAGACCTGCTGGCCAAAAAAATGCGGCCAAATCGGCACGTCACCTTTAAGGCGGTTGCGATTGAAGGGATCGTACCAGTGAGGCTTCGAGTAGATGTACTCGCCGGAGGTTGTGTAGCGCCGATAATCAGGTTGTTCGAGAGCCCAGCGATTAGGGACAGTATTGAAGACATCCGCGACTGGCGGAAGAACATCGGGAGTAAGTTCCGCGATGTAGTTGGGGTCGGAATCGAGGCGGTGACGAAATTCGCGATAGTTGCCGCGATTGACCACGGCTTCAGCGGCGGCTGGAGGCCCCAGATCGGGCTGGCGCGGCAGGCGAGAGGAGAGCGCGGTGTTTGGCGTGGCGACAAGAAAGATTTCAAGCGTGACGACTTCGTTAGCATTCAACGTGAGTGAAGCGAGTTGAAACGGCGAGTAATTTTCGGCCTGTACCTGAAGCAGGTAGTTGCCAGGCTCAAGGGGAACAACGCGGAAGACACCTTCAGCCGAAGTGACGGCGGAGATGTATTTGCCGCTCTGCAGGCGGGTCAGAGAAACATTGGCCGCGGCGATGGGGCGGGCGGCAGCGCCAGCGATCTGTTCGCGAATGACGCCTTCAAGCGCCGCGGTGGTGACGGCCTGCTGGCGCGGAATACGCTTAGCCGGACCTGCTTCCTGGGAGGCTTGCGGTACAGGAGCGGATTGCTGAGCGCGCAAGCTCGGAAAGAAAAAGCTCGCACCGCCGACAAGAAATACCAGAAGACGCAAGGTCGAAAAGAATGAGATTTTGGCAGACGGTGAACGGCGGCGGAGCGATGATGCCCGAACAGAATTGGCAAGGAAGTAAGTGCGCGATTTCTGGGGGAAATCAGGATGCATGCGAATTGTTCAGCCGGACTTAGTAAGCCGAGAAGCTTGCATCACTAGACAAGATTTTGGGGAGCACGGCAACCTTTTTTGGCGGGTGGTGCGAATAGTCGATAACGTGGTGAAGTCTAGGGCGCGGGAGTACCGATTCGCACCGGGAAAAGAGATGCGCGTTGTGAGCGCTGCAGAGCGTGTGTTACCAACGAATGTACCCAGCATGGAACATACTCTGCGAAAACCGGTGGGATCCTCGCGACGCGCCTATAACCAAAGGCGGAATACGATTGCGTTTGGAATGATTTTGGCGCTAGTACTGGCGTCGGCGCTGGTGGTGTTGCTGGTGGGATGTGGAGGAAGCGCGGGTGCAAGTACGAGCACAAGTGGTGGGACATCTTCGGTGGCGGCTACGTCGGCTTTGAGCGCGGGCGACGTACAAAACGTGGTGCAAGCAGCAGCGGAGGCGGTGGATTCGAACAGTATGGTGATTGCGGTCGTGGACCGCGGCGGAATTGTGCTAGCGGTTTACCGCAAGCCGGGAGCAGGGTCCAGTGATGTTGGTAATTTCAGCGCAAATGTGGATGTGAACGACTTAGCGGTCGCCCTGGCACGCACTGCGGCGTATTTCAGCAACGATCAGGCGCCGCTTTCGACGAGAACGGTGCGATTCATCAGCGGCATTCATTTTCCGCCGGGAGTGAACGACGCACCTCCCGCGGATTTATACGGAATCGAAAATACGAATCGCGGGTGCACGCTGACTGCGAATTATTTGCCGGGACAAGCGATTCAGCCTTCGATGTCGTTGTCGGGGGGATTCGGATTAGGAATCATCACGGGGAAAGCGGATGTGAGTGACAGCGATCCGAACGCCTTAAGTCCGGGAGGTGTGCCGCTCTTTCGAAACGGCGTGGTCGTTGGGGGAGTGGGTGTGGCCGGAGTTGCCGCGGATATCGCGGAGTACGCTGCTTATGCAGCAGCGACTACGAATGGCTTCGGGCCGACGCCGGCGCCTCCAGGGGTGGTCTTTCTCGGTGGAATCGCGCTACCGTTTGTGAATCAGACGACGCGACCCGCGGGGACAAACGCCGGAACATTCACGGGAGGTTTCCTGATTGGGCCGACGGCCAGCGCAGGCCAGCCCGCGGAAGGCGATTTGATCGCTCCGACGGCAGGTCCGCTCGGAGGCCTGAGCGCCACCGACGTGCAGCAGATCTTGAATAATGCAGAAGCCACGGCGAATCAGACCCGCGCAGCGATCCGATTACCGCTTGGCTCAAAAACGAAAATGGTTATTGCGGTGGCCGATCTGGATGGAACCTTGATTGGTCTGCGGCGGATGGCGGATTCCACAGTATTCAGTATCGACGTCGCTGCGACAAAAGCGCGCAACATGGTGTATTTCAATAGCGCGGCGAGGATTGCAGCAGATTTGAACCAGGTGCCGATGAGCACGGCGGTCACAAGCCGCACGATCAGTTTTGGAGCGCAGCCGTTATTTCCGCCCGGAGTCGACGGGAGTGGGCCGGGACCTTTTTACAACTTATTTGTGCAGGACCTGGCGAACCCGTGCACGCAGGGATACGAGGCGGGCGCGGCCAACGTGAACAAAAGCGGTATCGTGTTTTTTCCGGGCAGCGTGGGGTTGTATCGCAACGGCGCGTTGGTGGGCGGACTGGGCGTGAGCGGAGACGGCGTGGATCAAGACGACTACGTGACGGCAGGTGGTGGGGCTGGATTCGAGGCGCCGACACAGATTCGCGCGGACCAGGTTTTGATCAGTGGAGTGCGACTTCCTTACCTGTTGTTTCCTCGAAATCCGACAAACTAAAGATTAATTCCGTTACTAAATTCCGGTGAACGTTGGCTTCTTGCGGGTTGCAGCAAGAGCTGCGAGTGATCGCGTGTACTCCATCACAGTTTTGGCGTTGATCCGGCTGTAAACGAACTGGCCTTCCCTTTGACAAATGATTAAGCCTGCATCGGCAAGAACCTTCATGTGGTGAGAAACGGTGGCGGCGGTGACTCCGCGAAGATTGACGATCTGGCTACAGTTGATTTCGGGTTCGGCGCTAATGGCCTCGAAGATCAGCAGGCGTGTTTCGTCGGCGAAAGCCTTGGAAACCCTTTCAATTTGAGCGCGGTCCATAGAATACCTTCCAAAAACCAGTGTAACGAAGGCCGCTGACAAGCGCCATGAGTGAATGCGAGAAGCAAAATCCGGTGTAACCCTTTACTTAGACGTTCATCTAAATGTCGAAGCACTAAGAACCCAAGGGATCAACTAGAAAAGCTGAGAGGAGACATGCGATGAAACGACTGGAAGGGAAAGTAGCGGTAGTAACTGGAGGTAACAGCGGTATTGGCCTGGCGACGGCACAAAGATTCCTGGAAGAGGGAGCGAAGGTGGCGATTTCCGGGCGAAACCAGAAGACGCTGGAAGATGCAGCGAAATTGCTGGGAGACGGCGTGCTGGTGTTGCAAGCAGACACGGCAAGCTTAAAGGAAACGGAGAAGTTTCTGGCGGCGGTGGAAAAGAAGTTAGGCAAGATCGATGTGCTGTTCGTGAACGCCGGAGTGGCGAAGTTTGCGCCTATTTCGGAGACAAGCGAAGGACTATTTGACGAACAGTTTGACATCAATATTAAAGGAGCGTATTTCACGATTCAGAAAGCCCTGCCGCATTTGAACGATGGGGCCTCCATCATTTTGAATACCAGTGTGCTGAGTTCCACAGGTGTCGCAGGAGCGAGTGCTTATTCGGCAACGAAGGCAGCGTTGCGATCTGTCGCCAGGACAGCCGCCGCAGAACTGGTTGGCCGGGGAATTCGCGTGAATGCGGTAGCGCCGGGACCGATTGTTACACCGATTTTCGGACGGACCGGATTGACACAGGAAGCGATGGACAGTTTCTCTAAGGAACTGATCGAAACAGTCCCGATGAAACGCTTCGGGCAGCCAGAAGAGGTGGCGGGAACCGTTGCGTTTCTGGCTTCGAAGGACGCGTCGTATATAACGGGCGTGGAAATCAACGTGGATGGTGGAATAGGTCAGATTTAAGAAGAACACTAATAGGTAGCGAATCGAAGGATGGGGCGGCCAAGGGGTCGCCTTATTTTTTGGGGGCGGAAGGATCTGCGGAGTTTGCGACGTTGACGTCGAGAAACCAGCGATGCGAAGTGTCGCCCGGAGCGTAGCAGTTGCCGTCAGGCGCGTACCCAGAGCAGTGACGAGCAAATTGTTTCTCACGAGGCGAGCGAACAAACTGCCAGATGGCGGCGTACGGAGTGCCACTCTTCGACGGCAAGGGAGGGTTCGTCGGCGATGTGCAGCCCGGAGAAGGTGAGCAGGCATCGTTGTAGACCCAGTAGCGTAAATCGCGCGAGCCCATGTGAGCACGAATGTCGTCTGCGGTCACGATTGTGATTCCGGCGCCTTCGTTGACGGGGATCCCGGAGCAATAGACGCCGGCATGGAACCCGGAGTTTGCGAGCGTGTCGTACCACGATCGAAGATAGGCATGGTAGAGGTCAGGCAGACGGCCGCCTTCTTCGACGTCGAGAAAAATTACGGCGCCTTCAGGGAAGCCTTCGTGCTTGGCAACCTGTGCGGCAACATTTGCCTGAGACGTGCCGAAACGAACGGCGTCCTGAGCGGACTTGATGTCGCGCGACTCTTTGGCATTGAACAGCACTACGAAGCCAAACCCCTGCGATTGAAGGAGAGAGCGTTTGCCGAGCCAGGTGCTTTGCGTTTCACCTGGTGGCGGACTTAGCCAATAGCTCGTGAAGGAATAGCTTTTGCGAAGGACCGGGAGGGCGTCGTCGCCAGGATAGTCATTGCGATCAAAACCAAGAAACGTGCTT
>DASXBH010000106.1:0-7042 GCA_036491775.1 Candidatus Acidiferrum sp. | reverse complement strand
ACGTACGACCGCGTATCATGTCCCAAATAAATCTGCCGCGGCCGCGCAATCTTCTGCTCCGGATCCAGCAACAGTTCTTCCCACTGCGCCAGCCACCCAGACATCCTCGGAATCGCGAACATCACCGGGAACATCGTCATTGGGAATCCCATCGACTGGTATATCAATCCCGTATAAAAATCCACGTTGGGATAAAGTTTGCGCCGGATAAAATATTCATCCTCCAACGCAATCCGCTCGCACTCCAGCGCGATCTCCAACAGCGGATTCTTCCCCATTAAATCGAACACTTCATACGCAATCCGCTTGATAATCCGCGCCCGTGGATCGTAATTCTTGTAAATCCGGTGACCGAAGCCCATCAGCTTCGTTTCGCCGTCCTTCACCCGCTTGATGAACTCCGGCACTTTCTGTACTGAGCCAATTTCCATCAGCATCCGCAATACTTCTTCGTTGGCCCCACCGTGTAGCGGCCCGTACAAAGCCGCAGTCGCCGCCGCTGTTGCGCAATACGGATCGACATGCGAACTCCCCACGCCGCGCACCGTATTCGCCGAACAATTCTGCTCATGATCCGCATGCAGAATGAATAGCACGTCCAGTGCGTGCTCCAGTGTCGGATTCGGCCGGTACCGCGTCTCACTCGTCCGGAACAGCATGTTCAGAAAATTCCCGGGATAACTCAGGTCGTTGTCCGGATACACAAACGGCATACCCAGCGAATGTCGGTACGAGAACGCCGCAATCGTCGGCATCTTCCCGATCAATCGGTACATTTGTTTCCGCCGCGATTCGGCGTTGTGCACGTCCTTCGCGTCTGTGAAAAATGTCGAAAGCGCCGCCAGCGCCGAAATCAGCATGCCCATCGGGTGCGCGTCATAGTGAAAGCCATCCAATAACTTCTTGAAGCTTTCATGAATGAACGTGTGCTGCGTAATGTGCTGTTGAAAATCGCGAAGTTCGTTCGCCGTGGGCAATTCGCCGTGCAGCAACAAATACGCCGTTTCTAGGTACGTCGACTTTTCCGCTAATTCTTCGATCGGGTAGCCGCGGTACCGCAAAATCCCTACGTCGCCGTCAATATACGTCACCCGGCTGATGCATGCCGCCGTATTATTGAACGCTGGATCGTAACTCATCATCCCGAAATCCGTCGGGTTCACCTTAATCTGCCGCAGGTCCATCGCCCGTATCGTGTCGTGCGTGATCGGAACCTCGTACGATTTCCCGGTGCGGTTATCGGTAATCGTCACCGTGTCGCGGCGGGTCGAACCAGACGTCTCGGCTGCGTTTGCTTGCGTCGTAGGTAGAGCAGAGTCCATACGGAAATACCTCGAATTGGGCGCCCTGCGCCCTAGTCCTATCACTTTACACCAAAGCGCCAACCCGGGGAAATTGCCCGCAAGAACGGTAACTCTTCCATCCCGTGCCAGAACCACGTCAAGGCACCCCTTCACTCGCCGAGGGCATCGACTTCTGCGACAAAGTAGAACGAATCGGCAAACTCCCCGCGACCTCTGCGCCCCGGCCTCCGTGCCCTCTGCCTCAATTCCTGTCTTTGCTGGTAACTCCAGGCCGCATAACCACATACCAGCCAGACGCCTGCACCACAATACACCTCTTGACAATAGTCGTTATAACGAGTATTATCTCCCTCGAACACTTTCTCTGGAGGCTCCTCAATGATTAACGTTCTCAAGAGCGATCAACGCGGCCACGCCGATCACGGCTGGCTCAACACTCGCTTCACCTTTTCGTTTGCCGATTATTTCGATCCCAATCACGTCCAGTTCCGCACTCTGCGCGTCATGAACGACGACCGCGTTGCCGGCGGTGGCGGATTTCCTACCCATCCGCACAAAGACATGGAAATCGTTACCTACGTGCTCGAAGGCGCGCTGGAACATCGCGACAGCATGGGCAACGGTTCAGTCATCAAGCCGGGCGATGTGCAATACATGAGCGCGGGAACGGGCGTGGCGCACAGCGAATTCAACGCGTCGGAAAAAGAGCCGGTGCATCTGTATCAGATCTGGATGTTTCCCGATAAGAAGGGCTACAAACCAACGTACGACCAGAAGCATTTTTCTGAGGACGAAAAACGCGGCAAGTTGCGCCTGCTGGTTTCGCCGGACGGTCGCGAGGGCTCGGTGAAAATTCGTCAGGACAACGAACTCTACGCCACGGTACTCGGCGCCAACCAAGCGGTGCAGCACAACTTGAACCCGGAGCGTCACGCCTACGTTCAGGTCGTGCGCGGCAGCGTCACCCTGAACGGCACGCAACTCGAAGCCGGCGACGGCGCCGCCATCTCCGCGGAGAAGCAACTGGAACTCTCCGGCGTCAATGACTCCGAAGTCCTCCTCTTCGACCTGGCCTAAGCATCCGTCAGTCTCGCTTTACTCACGATCAGCCTAGTAGCGCCAACTGCCAGCCGGCACAGCAAGTTCGCAACTCCAGCTAAGCTGTACGCTCTTGTAAGGCACCACTAAAACCAAAAAAGAGGGCAGATCACTCGGCCCTCTTTTTTATTTCCACTCGAAGTCTCTACGGAGAACTCCGCACTCAAGACCCGTCATTCCGACGGCCGTCTTTGTCCGATAAATTCCTCTTCGATCTCGCCGACTGGAAACCCAAACCTACGTCGCGGTCTTCGCTTTACTCCACGTCGGCAAGGCGAAGACTACGCCGAGAAGAATCGCCACGCCCAAATCAATAAACGCGCTGGCCATGGTCATCGGCTTCAGCGTCATCAGGTAAACAATTCCCAGCGCCAGCATCACGCGCACCCGAATCAGCGTCGGCAACGCCGCATCCTGCAGACTCGTTAGCGCCGTCGCGCCCAGCGCACCACTTCCTTCCGGCAGCGCGGCGCGAATCGCTTTCACTCGCGGCAGAATCAGCGAAAATCCGATTCCCAGCGCGATCACAATTCCCACGAACGTCGCCGAAATCCACGGCGCCTTCATCCCGCCCGGCATCTGCGACGCCAGATATCCGCCGGTCAGAATCAGCAGCAACAGCGCCGGCCCCGACACCGGCAGCGAGAAGCGATACACGCGCAACCACGCGCGCGCCTGTTCCGCCGTCGTCGCCCGACGCAGCAGCGAAGAGACAATCCACTCCAGCCCGTACCCGACAAACAGCCCGGCCATGCTGGCCAGATGCAGAAACAGAACAGCGTTGTAAGGTGTCATAGCCTCGCTACTGTACTCCTAAAATGCTCCATTTGACCTGCGTCGTGCCCACAGCACCGGAAAGATTCTTCTCTTCGCTCGGAATGACAGCGCAAGGCTAACGCGCATATGGCAAAAATCCCAACCAACCCAGCCCGATCCGCACGCGCACCACGTCATTCCGACCAGAGCCTGCAGACTGAGGAACTCCCCTACCCCCGCGCCTTCTGAAACCCTTTCATAAATCCCGTCAACGCCTCCACCGAATCCTGGCCCACCGCGTTATACAACGAGATCCGCATCCCGCCCACGCTGCGATGTCCCGGCGTACCCACCAATCCTGCCGCGCCAGCCTGTTTGCCGAATTCTTTTTCCACCGCTTCATCGCCACCAGCCACGCGAAACACCACATTCATCAGCGAACGCGACGCCTTCTCCACCGGACACTTATAGAATCCCCCGCTGCCGTCAATCGTGTCGTACAGTAGCTTGGCCTTGGCATCATTGCGCTTTTGAATCCCCGCCAGCCCGCCTTCCGCCGCGATCCACTCCGTCACCAGCCCCAGCGTGTACACCGCAAACGTGGGCGGCGTGTGATACAGCGACTTCTCCTTGATATGGGTGCGATATTGCAGCAGCGTCGGCAGATTCTTGTCGGCGCGTTCCGCCAGATCCTTGCGCACAATCACCACCGTCACGCCACTGGGCCCCAGATTCTTCTGCGCGCCGGCAAAGATCAATCCAAACTTGGCCACATCCACCGGCCGCGAACAAATGTCCGAGCTCATGTCGGCCACCAGCGGCGCCGCGCTCTTGGGCAGCTCGTGATACTGCGTGCCTTCAATCGTGTTGTTGGTGCAGAAATAGGTGTACGACGCGTCCGCCGACAATTTCAGTTCGTCTTGCCGCGGCACGCGCACAAACTTTTCCGATTCGGTCGACGCGGCAATGTTGTGCGCCGTCCCTTTCTTCAACTCGGAAATCGCTTTCGCGGTCCACGCCCCGGTGTGCAGCACGTCCACCGGCTTGCCGGCCAGCGCCAGGTTCATTGGCACCATAGTGAACTGCATGCTCCCGCCGCCCTGCACAAAAATCACCGCGTAGTCTTCCGGGATCGCCAGCAGCTTACGCAGATTCTGTTCCGCGGCATTGTTGATGGCCTCAAATTCTGCCGAGCGGTGCGACAGCTCCATCACCGACATGCCGGTGCCGCGATAGTCCAGCATCTCTTCGCGCATTCTCTCCAGCACCGGCAATGGCAGCGCCGCCGGTCCCGCATTAAAGTTGTGCGCCCGCTTGGCGCGTGTAAGGGCAGATGTGCTCACGGGTCAACAGCCTTTCCCAAGTAGATTTGCAGAACGTCGCGAGGAGCGGCTCCAGCACGATCCAGAGCATTGCGCGACAGACATATAGGATAGCAGATGCTTGACTGGCGGCCAGCCGTGTCGCGATCCGCAACCGTTTGGAATTTTCGCTTTGCCGTTTCGACCGTTGATATGGAATCAACGTATTTCCCGCAATGACAATACTAAAAGCCATTTCTCTTTTCAGCGCATGCGGTGGATGATTGGATTCGGAAGAAACTCCGGCTACAGGTGCCCGTTGGGGAAATACAAGCCGCCGGCCAACAACGCATCTGCCGCAGTGACCAGCGACTCGGCCAGTTGAAGTTTATTAAGGAAGCCTTGCGCGCCGGACGAGCGCGAAAACCCAATGATGTCTGGATCGGGATTGGTGGTAATCATCAAAACCGGCAAGCGCGGCAGCAGCTCCCGGATCTGGCGCAGCGCCCCAAAGCCATCCAGCACCGGCATAGAGATATCCAGGATCACCAGATCGGGCCGCAGCTGCAACGCCTTGCGCACCGCCTCTGCCCCGTCGCAAGCCTCTTCACACGTCCACGTCCGCTTAGGCGTGCTTAAAATCCCGCAGACCGCCTGCCGAAGGTCCGCATTGTCGTCAACAATTAGAATTCGCACCCAGATGAACTCCCGAAGTCATCCTGCAACTACCTGTTTTTTTTCGAAGGCACCGAACCTTGGGGGCGACAGACGGTCGGCAACTTTAACGAAAGTATACGCTTGTTTTTAGCGGCAGTGGTCCACTAAAAAACCAGCCCTCCGTACGCTGCTTATTCAGATTCCGATTCCTATGAATACGTTGTCCCGAACCCGGGTGCGGAACGGTTGGTACGGTTGCGCGCCTTTACCAACTCACCATTACGAATTCCCTACGGCATTCCGTGTACGATGGTGGTGACTGAACGAGAGCATCGACGGAGGATTTGGGCTATGGACATATTCAGAGAGGGACGCGGAGGCAACACCGAGTTTATGCTGCGGCCATCGATACCCGGCGGGATTCGCAACATTATCATCGGCGCGGTCGCGCTGGCGTTTGTGCTGTTTCTGCTGTCGTTTGCGGTACGGGTGACGCGCATCGAGGCCGGGCACGTGGGCGTGGAAATCAATCTGGCGGGACGGCAGCGCGGCGCCTCGGAAATTCCGGTGCGTACCGGGTGGGTGCTGTATTCGCCGCTGACCACACAGATCATTGAATTTCCCACCTACGTGCAAACCGTGAAGTGGACTCGCGACACCACCGAAGGCCATCCGATTAATGAGGAGATGGGCTTCAACTCCAAAGAAGGCATGGAGATTTTCGTCGATGTGTCGCTGTCGTATGCGATCGATCCTTCGAAAGCTCCGGACTTTTACGTCAAGTATCGCGTGGACGATCTGGACCGGTTCACGCATGGCATTTTGCGCGACATTGTGCGCAATTCGCTGAATGAAGTGGCGTCCACGTACGTCGTCGAAGATATTTACGGCGAAGGCAAAGCGGAGTTCCTGCATAAAGTGGAGGCGATGATTCAGTCCAAGGTCACGCCGGTGGGCGTGGGCGTGCAGCAATTTGGCTTTATTGGAGCGCCGCGCGTGCCGCAAGTGATTGCCGCGGCGATTACCGCGAAGGCCCAGGCCATTCAGCAGGCGGAACGCGCCCGCAACGAACTGGCGACTACCCAGGCCGAAGCCGCAAAAAAAATCGCCGAGGCGGAAGGCGACGCCAAGTCTATGGTGACCCGCGCGCAGGGCGAAGCGGATGCCAATCGCATCCGGCAAAATTCGCTGACGCCGCAACTGCTCGATCTGCGCCGCATCGAAAATTCCCGCGCGTTGATCGACAAATGGAACGGCCAACTGCCCACCGTAGAAACCGGCCAGGGCGGCGGCATGATGCTGCAACTGCCCAAGCCGTAGCACAGCGAGACGGAGCGCAGCCTCCTGTAGCTTGCCCCTTGAGGGGTGCGGCGATTCTATGTACACCTACATTCAATCGGCATAACAACCTCGCCGCTGTTCCTGGATGAAACAGCGACCCTCGTCTGCCAGTCCGACCGGAGCACGCTGCGTGCGTAGCGGAGCGATCGCGGCTTGACCGCTCGACCTCGCAAAGGTCAACTGATTCCGCCCGCTGCCGATAGAAAAGACATGAGCGGAGCAGCCATGCCCGAGCCCCGGTCGGCCGTTATGATCCTGGTGCAAGCCACCTGGGAAGACCAGCACGGCACGTTGCAAACCGCGCGTGCCTGCATGGAGAACCGTTCGCCATCGGGCGCCTGCATCCGCGTTCCGGCACGCATCGCGGCGGGCACAAAATTGAAAATCCAGTGGCGCTGGGAAGAGTTCAACGGCGTCGCCAAATATTGCCGCACCGACGGCCAGGAATATCTAGTCGGCGTCCAACGGATAGCAGCCGTTGATTCCCGCGGCGTTGCGGCTGCGAAGACAGACACTCCGCTCCCGCCTAAGCAAAAACGCACTGCGGCGAGTGTCGCCGCGGCGAGTGGAATTTCGCAAGCCGCG
>DASXBH010000105.1:0-4883 GCA_036491775.1 Candidatus Acidiferrum sp. | reverse complement strand
TTTCTCCGATTCTTCGGCGCCCGGCGAGTACATCCCGCCGTCTTTATGCAGTCGCCACATGTGAACGGCAATGAGCAGGATCGCGGAAAGCGGCAGAATTACGGCGTGCAATACGTAGAAACGAGTCAAGGCGTTGGCGTTTACTGTGTTCCCACCCAGCAAAACAAAGCGCAGTTTTTCACCGATGACCGGCGTGGACGACATAATGTTCGAGCCAACCGTTACGCCCCAGTAGGAAAGTTGATCCCATGGCAGCAGATATCCCGTATAGCTGAGCAGTAGCGTCAGCATCAGCAAGCAAACGCCAACTACCCAGTTCAGCTCGCGCGGCGGCCGAAATGCTCCTTTGTAAAATTTCCTCGCCATGTGCGTGAAAACCAGAAACACCATCGCGTGCGCCGACCAGCGATGCAGGTTGCGCAGGAAAACTCCCGAAGAAACCACAAACTGCAGGTCCTTCATATCCGCGTAGGCCTGCGGGATCGACGGGTGGTAGTACAGCATCAGCAGTAAGCCGGTGGTCAGTTGGATGGTGAATGTGCCCAGCGTCAGCGCGCCCAAATACCACGTGGCACGAAATCCGAGCTGCGGCTCGCGCACCCGTTCCATGAACATGTGCTTGAATTCCGCGCCCCAGCGAGCCAATGCCACCAGCGGATTTCGCACCGCTCCTTCTTGTTCGGTGTGCACTGTGTTCTCCATGACTACGCCTGCACGAATTCTTTCTTAGGCGCTACTTTCGTGGCCCGGTCCACCATTAACTCGCCATCGTCGGTCTTCCACATCCGCAACCACGGCAGCGGCTTTGGTGCCGGCCCGGCAAGGATGCTTCCATCCCGACGAAACGCGCTTCCGTGGCACGGACAGCCAATCGTCGTTGTTTCCTGCTTCCACACGCACAAACAGCCCAGGTGCGAGCACACCGCGCTCAACGCATAGAAGCCTTCCTGCAGACGCACAATAAAAATTCCAAAGCGGGGATCCAGGGTGACGGAATCCATTGGGTAGTGTTCAGCGCGCCCAACGCTAACCACCGGGGAGGCTTCGTACAACACGTTGGGCGAGAGATATTGCAGAGCAAAGGCGCTGGCACCGGCGCCCGCGATGGCCAGCGAACCTGCGCCCAGCTTGATAAAAAATTTGCGGCGGTTCAGGTCAGCTGGCTCCCGATTCACGTCTCGCTTCGTATTCTCGTCTGACATAAGGCCTCACGTGTTTTAGCGATTTGCAACTCTTCAGCAACAGGCGAGAAAAAAGTCAGGATCCGAAACTTGCACCGTTGCGGATCCCGGTGGAGTTACTTCTTCACGGTTAAATCGGCAGTAGCGCCGCTGGCCGCCACGTCCACACTCTGCGTGGTGGGCTTGCCATCTTCGCTCCAGGTCTTCAACGTATATTTCCCGGCGGGAACATTCTTGATTTCGTAGTTGCCATCCTTGTCGGTTACTGCGTAATACGGCGTGGCTACCACGACAACATAGCCCGACATTTCGGGGTGAACATTGCAAAGCAAGGGCGCAACGCCAAGGTCATTAAACTGGAAGGACTTCTTTTCGCCCTTGGGCCATGTGCCAAGGTTGTGGGTCAGCTTCTTGTTGCCGCTAATGGAAGGCCAATACACGTTGTGGCCCACCGGATCGCTGTTGGTAAAGTCCACGGTCGTGCCTTGCAGAATCACCACCACGTGCGGGATGAACTCCATCTTTTTCTGATCGATCACCACGTGCGGGGAAGGCGCGTCGAACTTCTTGTCGGGAATCGCATCTACATATACCGCGATATTTACGGGCGACTTCAGGCCTTGCACGCTCACCTTGCCCTTGATATCTCCCGCGAAGCCGGCTGCCGCGAAGAGCAGTGTCGATGCGGTGAACAGTGCTGCCTTCATTCCCAAGTTTGCTAGTTTCATTTTTTCTTCCCCACTCTCCATGAGTTTTCTAGGAACTGCGTTTACGAGTTGCGATCCGTTTAGAACACGTAATCGATGCCGGTAACAAATGCGCTCGGGCGATAGGACGCCGGCAAGCCCGCGACATTCGTGTAGGGAACTCCCCAGTGATATTGATATTCGCCGACGATCTTGATGTTGGCACGGACCAGAATCGTGTAGCCCGGGCTAAACCGGTTGCGAGTCTGATCCGTGGAAACGCCGTTGATGAAGTCGCTGGGCGAATTCACGAAATCGTAGCGCATCGTTCCGATCAGCCACGGATAGAACCAGTAGTTCGCGACCACGAAACCACCGGCGGAAGTGACCGCTCGCGCGGGTGCGATGGTGTTCGCAACGGTGTCGACGAAATGATTGTCGTCATGCGAGTACAGGCCAACTCCGTAGAGTTCAAACTTGCTGCGATAGCGGAATCGAATGTCGCCGCCGACGCGGTAGAAAGGCTCGGAGACGGTTCCGAAGGTGTTTGTCGGGAATAGGGAGCCGCCATAGTTCTGTTGGTTGTTGCCGTGGTAGTAGAACGCGCCAAGGCGAATAGAGGTGTGATCGCGAGGACCAGTGGGTCCGGCAGCCTGAATGGCGTGGCGGCTTTCCGGGTCGCGCTCCAGATTGAATTGCTGCGATGCGCGAAGGTAGACGTCCTTGGTGTTGCGCGCGGAAAGCGTGTTGGCCAAGCCGTACGCGGAATTGGTGCCGTCGACAACCGCGACCGCCCAGATGAAGTTACCGTTGTTCGGGTAGCCGCCGATTTCAATTCCTCGTTGCGGCGTGCCGAGAACGAATGGATTGTTGGTGGTCTGGCAGGCCGTGACACCTGCGCCGCAGCCGCCCCCTTGCGCCAACGCTCCCTCGCCAAAAATGTCGTAGCCGGACAGGTACGGCGTTCGTGCGTTCGTGAAGGGCAGCTCTAATTCGAATTGTCCAAACTTCACGTTGATGGAGTTGGTCGGCAAGTGGAAGAAGCGGCTGACGTCGTTGTACTTGAGCCAGGCATCGCCGAGTCCGCCATTTGCGCCAGAAGCGCCCGCGGAGATGTCGTCATCGATCCAGAACGAGAAGTTGGGACCAAAGCTACCGGCAGAGATGATCGTAAAGGTGTTCGGAACGAAGAGGTCGGTGCGCGGAACATATCCGTTGGTTTGAACGGGTCCAGGTTGACTCGCGTTCCAAACCAAATTGCCTTCATATCGAAACGATATCGGAACGCTGCCGGGAATCTCGCCCGGATAGACCGCTTCCGGAAATGCTTCGCGCGTGGCCTTCGAACCCAGCAGTACCGGTGCTTCCTTTACGAAAAGCTCATCATCCTTAGGAAATTTGAAGCCGTTTTTCTTGAACGCCAGCCCGAAATCATTCAGCTCTGGATAGTTGTTGTGGCATGTGGTGCACGAAGTTTGATACTTACGCGAAAACGCTGGAATCGCTTTGCCGCTCGGTACGCTTACCAGCGCGCCCAGAAAAATCATCGCGGTAAGGAAGCCTAGAACCAGCCTGGTACGAAAACGCCCGTCAGTCATCGTTAGTCCCCTGCCCTGAACCCGGTTCGGTGCGTTACGTCAATGTCGCCCGATACAAGGAAGCGTTCATTTGCGGGACCATTCTCGTATGTGCGTTACATATGGACGGTGACTAGAATCACGTTCAACTGTGAGCAATGTCACAGGCCTCGCCGGAGGGACAGGCTTTCGCGGTGGCGCTCTTCTATCCCGCTTACTTGTTATGACTTGGGATCACCAGTCGTTTGAGACAAGGGTGTTACGCAGCGGCCGGACCACGAGTTCCTATTTTCTTAATCTAGTTGCAGGTCACTTTATGCGGCGGAGATCTAGGCGCCTTTTTTCTTGGCAAGGTTGTGCGCTGACGCCGCCGATGAAAACAGAGGTATGAGACCTTCGACCAATGTTGGGTGAGTCAGGACCGCATCGCGCAACGCGGTGTAGGGCAGTCCTGCGATCATCGCAGTCTGGACGGCGGCCAGAGTCTCCCCCGCGCCGACACCAAAGGCGGTGAACCCGAGGATGCGATCACTATCCCTCTCCACTAGGGCTTTCACGAAGCCGCGAGTCTCCGAAAGCGTACGTGCACGCAAGTTGGTTTCCATGGGGACCTTAAACAGGCGATACGCTATCCCCTGAGCCTCCGCTTCTGATTCACTCAGACCGATACGAGCAAGTTCGGGGTCGGTAAACAGACAATAGGGGACTTGACGGCCGGTGGTCACACGGTTGCCGCCAGTTAAATTGGCATGGACTACGCGGAAATCGTCGACGCTGATGTGCGTGAACTGCGGGCTACCTGCGACCTCCCCGATCGCCCAGACGCCGGGTGCGGTCGTCTGCAGCCGTTCGTTAACCTTGATGTATCCCCGGTCGGTAACTTCAACTCCGGTTAGTTCCAGACCCAATCCTTCCGTGTTCGGATTGCGGCCCGTGGCGACCAACATATGACTACCCTTTAGGACTTTCTCACTCCCATTCTGCTCGACGACGACACTTACCGAATCGCCACTTCTGCCCAACACTTCCTTGATTCCCGCATTCAGGAGAATGTCGATGCCTTCATCTGCGAGCAGGCTTCGAAGAGCCTCGCATACGTCCGGGTCTTCCTTGGACATCAGCCGTACGCTGCGATCGACTATCGTCACCTTGCTGCCGAATCGCCGCATCGCCTGGGCCAACTCCACTCCGACATAGCCCCCACCGACAACAAGCAAGTGATCTGGAACTTCATCCAGTTCGAGAGCCTCAATATGCGTGAGCGGCTGCGCTTCCGCAAGGCCAGGAATTTTTTCCAGCGCGGCACGCGTGCCGGTACTCACGATCACATTCGTGCCCTGCAGTTGACGTGTGGTCCCATTGGGCAAAGCGACTTCCACGGTTCTCGGAGCTACGAACCGGCCCGTTCCCAATATGAATTCGGCTCCGGTGTTCCTGTA
>DASXBH010000104.1:0-3047 GCA_036491775.1 Candidatus Acidiferrum sp. | reverse complement strand
GCCAAGAAAAGGCCAAAAATTGCAAAAATGCAGAATTAACAGGGGATTTTTGGAGTTCCGCCGAAAACGCCTAAATATAAATTAATGTTGCCTTAAGTTGGTACCAACCCCGATAGATATTATGCTCTGTCACGTCGGTTTATGGACCGGATGCGATTTCAAACGAACTATAAGCGCGGCAGATCTTGCTTTTGAAGTGCGGTGCGGTCAGTCGAGGTAAAGGCGGAATGAACCGGGGTCGAGGCTTTAGGCATTCCGCCTTTTTCCATATCCAAACCTGGGGGAGTGCGTGAACATCCTGAAATGTATTGTCGGTAGCATGTTGACTCTGGTGGTGGGCGTTTGCGCCGGTGCCCAAACGGCCTCGCCGGTGATCGCCATTCGTGCCGGACATTTGTTCGATAGCAAGGCGGGCAAACTGCTGAGCGATCAAGTCATCCTGATCAAGGATGAAAAAATAACCGCGGTGGGATCGCGCGACGCGGTGCAAATCCCAACGGATGCGGTGGTGATTGACCTAAGTAAGAATACCGTTCTGCCCGGGTTAATTGACGGCCACACGCACGTGTTTGGTTTCGGACTCGACGGGATCAAGTCTGGCGGCCCACCGTTTGCCAGCCCGATCAACGATACCCGCGAGTACCGCACACTGCTGGCGCTGGCCAACGCGCAGAAAGATTTGCGGGCAGGCTTCACAACGTTGCGAGATCTGATGAGTCACGGAGGCGGGTACGCGGACGTGGACATCAAGAGGGCCATCAACAAGGGTTACTTTCAGGGCCCGCGGATGCAAGTTTCTACTATGGGTCTGGTGGCCACCGGTGAAGGAATTCTCGGGTCGCCGGAGGTGAATCTGCCGCGAAACTATCAAACTGTTGATGGGCCGTGGGCGGCACGGCAAGCGGTGCGCGAACAGATTCACTATGGAGCGGACTGGATCAAGTTCCATTCCACTTCGGATTACGAGTTTGAACCCGATGGGGATCTGTTTAGCGAACCGACCTACACCAAGGAAGAAGTGGAAGCGATCGTCGACGAAGCGCACCGTCACGGAAAAAAGGCCGCCTGTCATGCGTTCGGGGGAGAAGGCCTGAAAAATTGTGTCGAAGCCGGCGTGGACACTATCGAGCATGCCATTGAGCTCGATGAAGCCACCGCAGACCAAATCAAAAAGAAGGGAATTTATCTGGAACTGACCGCCTACCACTATTCTCTCAGCGACTACACCGCACGCGACGCGAAACAAACCGGAGGGAAGTACAGCCTGCAAGCGATGCGAGAAAAGAGCGGCAAGCTGGCGGTTTCTCGCGGGCTGAAAATTTCCTTCGGCAGCGGCGTCGGGCCGTTTCCTCACGGAACGCAAGCGGCGGAATTTTCCTACCTGGTCAAGTATGGAATGACGCCGAGTCAAGCTATTCAGGCGGCAACTACCGTGGCAGCCGAAATGATGGGGTGGCAGGATCGCATCGGTTCGATTGAAAAGGGAAAATTTGCAGATGTGATCGCGGTTTCGGGCGATCCGCTGCAAGACATTACCGAGCTGGAGCGGGTGAAATTCGTGATGAAGGGCGGGCAGATAATTCTTGATCAGACGAAGTGAAGGGAGGGCAGTGAAAAATATCGCTGCCAGCGGTACTATGATTTCTGCTCGTTTCTCAATTCAAGAATCGCCACTCATGCGCATCCTGCTGGTCGAAGACGAACGGAAAGTAGCAAGCTTCATCGCCCGCGCTCTACGCGAGAACTCTTATGCCGTCGACATTGCGGAAAGCGGGGAGAAGGCGCTGGAACTGTCTACCGACGTAACTTACGATGCGATACTACTCGACGTGCGTTTACCCGGTTTGAGTGGTGTGCAGGTGTGCCGGGAGTTGCGTCAGCAAGGTACGGAGGCGCCGGTGCTGATGTTGACGGCTCGCGGCCTGGTGGAGCAGCGCGTCGAAGGCCTGGATGCCGGGGCAGATGATTACCTCACCAAGCCATTCGTGCTTGCTGAACTTCTTGCACGGGTGCGAGCGCTGGTGCGTCGTGGGCTGCACAGCGGAAATGCCAAGCTGCACTATGCCGACCTCGAATTGGACCGGCACCGGCGGCGGGCCACTCGTGGAAAGGAAGCCATTCCCCTGACATCCAAAGAGTTTGCTCTCTTGGAACTTTTCTTGCTGCGCGCGCCTGACCTGGTGACGCGCAGCGAAATTGTGGAACACGTGTGGGATCGCCATTTTGACAGCGAGACGAATCTTGTTGAAGTCTATGTGAATCGGCTGCGCCAGAAGATTGACCAGAAACGACCCAGCAAGCTTATCCACACGGTGCGGTGCATCGGCTATCGGTTGGGAGCGCCCGAGGCATGAAGCGGAAAACTCTGCGCTTCCGCATGATGATTCTGTTTTGCAGCGTGGTCAGTGCGCTGCTCGGGGCGTCTTATCTGGTTTTTTGGGGCCTGCTGGCGCACGAGATCCCTTCGCAGTTAAATCGGCAATTGGTGGAGACGGGCAGGCCGGTCATCGCCGACATCTCGGCGGAACCGGAAGATCACGACGTGGATCGGCTCGACATCCCCGGCGAATTTTTTGAGGTATTGGATTCCAACGGAAGTGTTTTGCAAAAGTCGAAGAACCTGACCGTACCCATTAGTTTTGAACATATCGATGCCGTTGCGGCGCATCCATCTTTCCAAGTGGTGCAGATGGGCGGTCAAACCGTTCGCGTGGCACTGATTCCTTTTCGGCAAGCGAATCAGCCCCGTCTGCTGGCGGTGGCAATTCCCACACTGGGCACCTATCGAGTGATAGATAGTTTTGGCCGGATCGCGCTGATTCTGTTTCCGATCAGCTTGCTGCTCACCGCAGGCATTTCGATCATCTACGTTGGGCGAAGTCTCGAGCCCATCGCTGCGTTGACGAAGCACGCCGCAGCGATGGCCAAGCGGGTCACCAATTCGCAGGGTTTTTGGGAGCCGCTTCCCAACACATCGCCACACGATGAACTCGGCCTTTTGGCCGAGACGTTTAACCATTTATTTCGCGGTGTAGATTCGGCGGTCC
>DASXBH010000103.1:0-4509 GCA_036491775.1 Candidatus Acidiferrum sp. | reverse complement strand
CTGCTTACCACGCCAAAGACTGCGGCCCGCGCCAGAGAGAATTTCGACATCTCTGCCCTTCCGGAAGACGCGCTTGACGAAATCAATCGAATTCAGACCAGACAGCGGCTGAATGCAGTGGTGACAACCGGCGTTCCGGGTTTCATTCCACAGAGTAGCTGACCCTGAGTGCGAAACCACAGCTAGGGCTGGAGTTTCGCAACCGCAAGGTCGTTCACGAAACACAATATTTCGCAGATCCTGTGGCACTATCCCACAATCCGCCGACCGACCCGTCATTCGAACGAAGCCTGCGGAATAAGGGATCCCTCTTGCCTTTCTCCCATGAGTACACCGTACGTCGCCGTTTCGAGTAGGTCCTCTCGGTTTTCCTGTCTTCCTCTGTGCCGTAGCAACTCGCCCCGTTAGCGCCGGCATTCTGCCGGCAAAGCAACCCAACTCCGACTCACCAATCCGTCATCCAGAACGAAGCCTGCGGAATTGACACCTTTCCGTTCCTGTGATGTCGGATGAGACCATGTGCGGAATAAAGTCGGGTCCAATCCTGTTTACAACGGTAGAGAGAAGTTGGCTGACGCGTGATGCCGGAAACCGGCGCACGGCAAACAGCAAACAGTTCAACCGCGGTGGACCAAGCGATGGCTGTCAGCAAGGAGACAATGCATTGAACGAAGGCTTTCTTGGAACAGCAGCTCCTCGTTGCGCCGATGTGGTATTTCTGCTTGAGATTGGTATGGGGGCGGGGTTGATAATCGGTGCGCTGCTGGCTCGCAAGCAGAGGTTCCGGGCTCACGCATGGTGCCAGTCGGCTGTCGTGCTCCTGAATGCTGCCATCATTGCGCTGGTAATGGTCCCATCATTTCGCGACCAGGTAAGTCCGAAGATTCCACTGAAGCTGACGAAGTCCTACTTCGCTCTGGCAGCGGCGCATGGAGCCTTCGGTTGTGTTGTTGAGTGCGCTGCATTGTACATTCTGTTGGCTGCAGGCACAAAGTTTTTGCCGGAAGGACTTCGAATCAAACGCTACAAGCTGTGGATGCGAATGGTACTCGCCAGTTGGTGGATAGTTCTGCTTCTGGGGATAGCTACCTACGCACGCTGGTATGTCCCACATCCGTTTCGACACTGAAGCATGTGGCTCTGAACGGTCATTGGTAGTGGCAAATTGCGTCGCCCACTAGCAAATAGTTATACGGGTCCGCGAGATTCCCCTGCAGGACTAATTGCAGGTTATTTACTGGCCCGTACGGAAACCCGGAAAGGACGGAATTGTCGAAGACAAAGATCATGGTTTCCAGGTCGATTGCGAAGTGATTTGTCCAGGGCCTTGGGTCAATTGTTCCAATGGTCGTGCCATTGATGATGACGAGGGCGCTCTCGGAAGGATCTGTATAGCCTGTTTTGACCGTTAGGATTAGATATGCCGTGCCGGATGGCACTACGAAACCAGTGAGAAGAAAAAACTTGCTGTAGGGAGAGGACGCCCATACGAGGCCGCCCACGGAATCGGGCACAACAAAGTTAGACATGTTTTGCTCCTTTTCCCTGCGCCTTGGATTACGGCGCTAATCGGCGGCGAAAATCATCAAGTTTTTTGGCTTCCGCTTCGGAGGTCTTTCGTTCGCGATCTAGCTCAGTAAGCGACTTGGATGGCTCAAATGCTGCTCGCAGCCTGAATTTCAGCAATGTCGAGAGGGCCGCCACGATCAATCCGTCATCCTCTGTTGGCAGGCCCTTGATGCGTTCCTTCCAATTGAGCTTCTCCAGCTCACACTGGTGCTCTAGCTGGTGTCTTCGTTTTGCAAGTGTTTCGGAGTTCATTGCAGGACCTTCTCGCTGCTCAATATAACGCGCCAATACCACGTGACACCATTCATTTTTGCGGGTCGTCCACACAGCAACGACCCGGATGTTTGGAGCGGCTAAAACTAGCGGGACCTATGTACCCACGGCAGTTGCCGGAAAAGGCTCGTAAGAGATTGCAGCTTGGAGACCGCGACGTTAGCGCAGGCGCCGGTCGAAAATGCTGCGGAAGTTCTCTTGGAAAGTACCATTCGCCAGCAATCTGCGCAAAACCCAACACGTCCCTGGGGGCAGGTGTCCTGCTGACGTCGATAACGACCTCGCACGCATTCGGACGTTCCCACGGCGGCCTGTGAGTTTTGTCCTTTCGGGGCAAAAGCACTTCCACTAAGTGCCACTGTTCTTCCCGTCAATTCGCGGTTGAGCATTGAAAACAAATAACTTAGATAGGAAGTGAAAATGCCACTATACCCCACCAGTTGTGGTGTGTTTCGGTTCGGAAACCCTTTGCGCTGGAAGAATCGCGAAGGTTCCAAGGGCTTTCCTCATCAAGGCACTAGAATCTTGACTGCTCGAGCCCTGATTTGATGGGCGCAACCTGGGAGAGACTCGAATCATGCATTGGAAAACGCGCGGTGCGTCTGTAGTGAAAAGAGGCCTATTGCTGTTAGCGCTCTCGCTTCTTTGGGCCGGTTACTCGGTTGCGCAAACCAGTATCGTTGTATCTATCGCTCCACAGCTCACGGGCTTGACCGTGGGGCAAGCCATCTCTGTGACCGCAACGGTTGCCAACGATGCGCAGAATCAAGGGGTAACGTGGAGCGCGACGGGCGGATCGTTTAGTGCTTCCGCGACGGCTTCCGGAGTTGCGACCTCGTATACCGCACCCGCCAGCGCCGGCGTGTACACAGTGACGGCCACCAGCGTGACCGACGTAACAAAGAGTGCCAGCGTAACCTTCGGCGTCACCGATCTCGCCGGCGTTTTCACGTATCACAACAATTTATCGCGCGACGGAAGTAATCCCAGCGAATATGCCCTGACGCCATCGAATGTTTCGAGCACGACATTCGGCAAACTCTTTTCTTGCACGGTTGACGGGGCGATTTATGCGCAGCCGTTGTGGGTAGCCAACCTGACGGTGGGCGGTGTGAACCACAATGTAGTGATTGTCGCAACGCAACACGACAGCCTGTACGCGTTTGACGCGGACGTGAACACATCGCCGTGTACTCCGCTATGGCATGTGAGCCTGATTGACGCGGCACATGGTGGCAGCAGTTCCGAGTCAACCGTGCCATCCGGAACGACTGGCAACCTGGTGGGCAGCGGCTTTGGCGATATCACGCCAGAGGTTGGAGTCACGGGTACCCCAGTTATCGATCCCACTTCACACACGCTTTATGTCGTTTCGAAATCGGTGATCACTTCCGGGCCAACCTTCTACCAGCGGTTGCACGCCATCGATCTAACAACCGGAAACGAAAAGACTGGAAGTCCCATCACGATTGCGGGCACTTATCCGGGAACCGGCGACGGCGGAACCAAGACGACCTTCAGCCCGCGCCAGCAAAACCAGCGCCCGGGTCTCGCTCTGGTCAACGGCGTGGTTTACATCGCGTGGGCTTCCCATGAAGACACCGTCCCGTACTACGGGTGGGTGATGGGCTATAACGCTTCCAATCTGAGCCAAGCGGCCGTACTCAACATCAGCCCGAATGTTGGCCACGGTGGTATCTGGATGGGAGGCGCCGCGCCATCCGCGGACTCCAGCAACAACCTGTACCTGATTACCGGCAACGCCAATTTCGATGCGACGAACACGACAGCTCCCAATAATGATTACGGGGACTCGTTTCTGAAACTCACCAGTGGCCTTGCGGTCTCGCAATATTTCACGCCCTCGGACCAATCCACCGACAATTCCAACGACAATGATTTTGGAGCGGGCGGAGCCGCAATTTTGGTGGATCAGCCAACTGGCCCGGTGCAACACCTGGTGATTGGCGGCGGCAAAGACGGTTACCTGTACCTGTTGAATCGCGATGCGATGGGTGGGCTGGGAGATTCGAACGCCTGGCAACGCTTCAACTTTGGCTATGGGATTTTTGATACCGGAGCGTTCTGGAACGACACGTTTTATATGGCCGGAATCAATGGACCGCTGCAGGCGTACACATTCAACACGACGACCGGAAAATTTAACACCGCCAACATTTCGCGATCTTCCGCAACGTTCGCGTTTCCCGGAAGCACGCCGTCGGTAAGTTCTTCGGGAACCACGAATGGGATTGTATGGGCGCTGAATAACGGAAACTACTGTACGAGTCAATCTCCTGGATGCGGTGCCGCTGTACTGCACGCTTATGACGCCACCAATCTCGCAACGGAATTGTGGAACAGCACCATGGGAACCGCCAACACGGCCGGGAATGCGGTGAAATTTACGGTCCCGACGGTGGCAAACGGAAAAGTTTATGTGGGCACGCGCGGCAACAACACCGGCGGCAGCACCTCTTCCAGCACCATCCCCGGCGAACTGGATGTCTACGGCCTGCTGCACGGGCCAGCACAGGCAGCCACACCGACGTTCAACCCACCGGCGGGAACCTACGCCGGCTCGCGGTCGGTCAGTATCAATGACGCGACCAGCGGTGCGACCATCTACTACACGACGAACGGCACGACTCCGACAAGTTTGTCCAC
>DASXBH010000102.1:0-12455 GCA_036491775.1 Candidatus Acidiferrum sp. | reverse complement strand
ATTGATAAATCTTAGCAACAGCGGCGCTTTGGGACCGGTGAAATTCACGCCCTGTATTCTAATAGACACAAATGGGGAGACCGAAGAACCGCACCGCAATAGCCCGGCATCCGCGGCGTTATCGATAAAATTGACTTCCTCTCCGACAAAGCCAACTGTGCCGTCCCCCCAGCTGTAACCATCGCCGGCCTCCCCTAACCACGCCCCGCGCGTTGGCCCGGCATCTTGCCAACCCACACCCCGTCTCCCGACCCGTCAGCTCTCCGCCCAACAATCCGCCCACCGACCCGTCATCCCGAGCCGCTTTTGCGAGGACCCCTACATCCTCGCGCTCTTGCGCAATGAATACCTCTTGCCTCTCCCCGCGCTCCAATCTCTCTGTCATCTCTGTTAAATCTTGTCCTCATTCTTCCGTTGCAGGGGCCGCGGTTGGCGTCCGGATTCACTTCCTACAAACCAACAGGTGGCGTTTGCGCAACTCTCTGTTTGCGCAGCGGGCACTTGGCTCCAGCTGTTATTCTGAAATGTGACGGAAACACCGAACACAGAAAACAAGACTCCGCTTCGGCCCAGCTTTCCCCGGTCCTTTCTTCGCTGGCTGGTCATCGGTGTGCTCCTTCTTTGGGTGCTTGCCGCGCTGATCCTCGTCGCCGCCCGGTGGATCGACCCACCGACAACAGCGGTACACATTCAGCGCCGCTTGCAGGCCTGGATTCATCACACACCATATCGCGAACGCTACAAATTCATTCCGCTGAGCCAGATTTCGGCCGATCTGCAGCACGCTGTGGTCGCCGCAGAGGACACCCACTTCTACCAGCACCATGGCTTCGATTGGCAGGAGATTCAAATCGCTGCCAAAGACGATCTGGAAGGCGAGCGCACGCGCGGCGCTTCTACCATTACGCAGCAATTAGTAAAAAACCTATTCTTCGGCACGGGCCGCTCTATTCTACGCAAAGGCGCAGAGGTCACACTGGTGCCGGTAGCCGAATTCGTCCTCGGCAAACGGCGCATTCTGGAGATTTACCTCAATGTGGTCGAATGGGGGTCGGGTATTTATGGTGCTGAGTCGGCGTGCCGTTACTACGACCAAATCCCGGCGCGGAATATCGGCCGGCAACAGGCGGCACGGCTCGCGGCAATCCTGCCAGCCCCGCTGAGGCGACGGCCCGAGCGTATGAATAACTACAGCGCGATTATCCTTAAACGGATGGACCAAATGGGTTGGTAGTCGTGGCTAACATTTGATCAGTGCGACGATTGGCGCAAGGCTGGACGAGCCGCTCAGACACTTGCTCCTCGGTGTTTGTGGCGGGCCTGGAGTTTCCAATCGATGTGCGCGTCGTACTGGTTAACCACCGCTGATCGCGGGCACGATCGAAACTTCCATTCCGGGAACGACCGGCGTTGCCAGCCCACCGGTGTAACGGACGTTTTCGTTTGCCACAAATATATTAACGTGCCGTCGCGTCTCCCCCGTCTCGGTCAGAACCCTATCCCGCAGTCCCGGGCATTCAGCAAACAAGGCCTGCAAGGCCTCAAGCAGCGAAACACCCTCTTTCACCTCGACATGCACAGTGCTCTTGTTCTCAGTGAATTCCCGCAGCGCCCCGGGTATGTGAAACGAAACCTTCATTAGCGTGATCTTCCCCGCTTGGCGCCTCTTGCAGACCGAGTTTTCTTTTTCACGGGTTTGGAACGTGAAATCGTTTTTGCTGTCGACCATCCATCCATCTGCACGACCGCAGCTTTGACACACAAAATCTGTGGCAATCCCTCAAGAATTCTCTTCCAAGTCTTTCCTTCATCCCTCGACCCATACAGCTTCCCGCTGCGCGTGCCAAAATAAATTCCCGCTGGGTCCAACGCATCTGTGGTCAGTGCGTCTCGCAGCACCGTCTCATATGCGCCCTTATCCGGCAAACCGCGGCCCAACGGCTCCCATGATCCCCCCGCATTACGCGTGCGATACACCCGCAAACGTCCTTCCGGCGTACACCGAAATTCCTCGGATTCCACCGGCACGCTATACACGCAATCCGCATCGTGCGGATGCATCAGCATGGCAAAGCCAAAATCCGATGGCAGATCGTGGCCGATCTCCTGCCAAGACTCTCCGTGATTTTCCGAACGATACATTCCTCCGTGATTTTGCAGGAACAGCCGTTCCGGCCGCGATTCGTGCATCACAATTTTGTGTACGCATTGCCCGAACTCCGGATATCTCTCCGGCGCAAACGTGACGCGAATTCCTTTGTTGCTCGGTTGCCAACTGATGCCGCCGTCGTCCGTGCGATAAACGCCGCCTGCCGACACGCCGATGTACATTCTTTGTTTATTGGTGGGGTCCGGCAAAACTGTGTGCAGCGTCAGTCCGCCGTTGCTTGGCATCCAGCGTGGCCGGTGCGGATGATCGTACAGTCCTCGCACTAGGCACCAGGTATCGCCTTCGTCCCGCGACTCGAATAGCGCCGCCGGTTCCGCACCGCAATAAAGTTTGTCGGGCTCGTCTGGTCGACCCAGAGAAAGCTGCCAGACATTTCTCAACGCGGTGCCGGACTCAGCGGGGAAACGGATACTCGCCTCTAATGGATTCGTCCAACTTTTCCCGAAGTCGTCGCTCGACCGCAGAAACGTGCCCCACATCATGTTGTTCGCCGACACCCACATACGGTGACGCCCATTTCGCCCGTCGTAGGCCATTGCGTACACGCCCTGCCCGTGAAAATACGGCCCGGCAACATCCCACTTGGTCCGATCTCGCGACGATCGAACCAGAAACGCGCCCTTGTTCGTACCGACCAGCAGCAAAATATCTTTATTCTTCACCGCAAGGTGCTCGATGCCTCGCAGCACCAGCATTCTCGGGCCACGCGTTTCTTCCGAAGGGTGACGCGTCTGCAACGTCGCCCCTTGCACCGTTTCCAGTGCCGCGCGAACTTCGCTGGCCCGTTGATACCGTTCTACCGGCTGCTTCATCAAGCAGTGCTGAATAACCGCGGCGAGTCCGTACGGGACGGTTGCGGGCAGTGCAGGAAGCGGTTCGCGCAGAATCGCCGACGTAACCTCGAACCCGGTTTTCCCGCGAAATGGCAACTGCCCGGCTGCAGCTTCATAAAGAAGCACGCCGAGCGCCCAGAGATCGCTCAGGTGATCCGCCTTCTGCCCGCGCAAGACTTCCGGCGCCATATACGGCAATGTTCCGACCAGCTTGCTTTCCAGCGAAGAATAAGAAAGCGTTACATCACTGATTTCGTCGCGTTCCATCCGTGTGGCCAGCCCGAAATCCAACACTTTCACGCGACCCTCGGGCGTCACCATCACGTTGGAACCTTTAAGGTCGCGATGCACAATGCCGCGATCGTGCGCGTGCGCCAATGCGTCCGCGATTTGCGTTCCGTAGCGCGTCACGGTTTCCATCGATAGGCCGGTGGAGACAATCAGATCGCTGAGCGAGCGGCCCGCAATCAGTTCCATCACTACGTAAAAGTCGTTGCCGTTCTGCCCCACCTGATGAATGGTGCAAATATTGGGATGACTGAGGGATGAGGCGGTCTGTGCCTCGCGAAGCAGATGATCTGGGCCGACGCGCTCCAGTGCGCCGTGGGCTAGCAGCTTAAGCGCAACGTCGCGATTCAACACTTCGTCGCGCGCGCGATACACCACACCCATACCGCCTTCGCCGATCTGCGCCAGAATTCTGTAGTGGTCTAGCGTTCGTCCGATCATGGCCGTAGACAAAAAGCCATGCTACCACGCCCTTTAGCTCAGTTAGCACTTTCGCTGGGCGCCGTCTTCATTATGCAAGGGTGATTGGTCGGTTTTCTTTTCGTTGATTACCAGCGACAAGGTTGAAAGCAGCAGCGCCGAAGCCGATTCCGCTTCCATGGTTTGTACTTGGCGGCCAGTAGAACAACGATTGTTGCGGCGGCTGGCAGGCTACACGCCAGCATGCGAGTTGTAGCCGAACTGAGTGATTGCCGTTGCTAAGGTCTGGAAAACGCGGGTGATTGGGAAAGTGGTAGTCGTCCACGCCCTTCAAGCGTGGCAGTAGAGCGCGCAGCACTCCGTGTTCGCGCAGTGGCCAGGGACCTCACGTTGTTATTCTGGAATGTAGCGGAAATACTGACTACAGAGATAAGGCCATGCCTCGGCCCAGCCACCTTCCTCCGCTCCCTTCTTCGGTGGCTCGTTGTGCCAACGCCGTGCGTGGCGCATGTTTTGTTGGGATGTCGAATTCTATACGCGATGCGACGATATCTCGAAATGCCCGTCCCAATGCTGTTAATTGCAGTCGAGGTGGACTCTTCCCAGGCTTGTTGGTTCTGTTGTTAAAAACTTAACGCCTGGCGCATGCCTCGGAAGCGAATTTCGATGAGCGTTCGCGACCCGTCCGGGTTCTTATGATACACGGTTGCATTCTCATCGTACTGCGCAGGCTGTTTTACCCATTTTCCCTGAACGGTGACATACCCGCCTTTGTCACCTTCAATCTTCACCACGGCATCGGGGATATACGACTCCCAAGTGATTACGCAATTTCCGGCGGGCAAGCTTGTGCCGCCCACCCTTAGCGCGGCGGGCAACTGGAAATTGCGTGTTCCCCTTTCGAGCGAGCGCGTTGTGAAGCCCAGCGACGCCAAATGCGTGTGAGCTGCTTCGGCTTCAGCCTCACTTCGATAAGGTCCCACAAGAACTTGATAGGATTTTCCCCGCCAACGATTCTTTTCAATGACCGCTGCAACAATACCCAATTGAGATAATTGGCCAGTCGCTTTGTCCGCCCACAGTTTTTCTTTAAACTTTCCGACCTCGAGGTATTTCTCGGAGTGTGTTTCCATTCCTTCCGCTTTGGATTCCGACACTTTCGAGGGATCAACGTGTACGTCAGGGCGGATTGCCAATTCCATTTCCGGTGCTGGAGTCCTGCCGAACATACTTGCATTTGAATCTGCGGCCAGAGCGAACGTGCCGATCCCGGGCGGCGAAAGGCGGTTCGTCTTTGAACCTAACGTAGGAATGTCCCAAGGCTTGGGCACAATATATTGTGCCCCTAAAGAGGTAGAAGCATCGAGGCGGGGACCGGACGGCGAGTGAGTAACCGAATTCGGAGGTTCGAGTTTCACCTCATCGCGCTTGCTAGCCGTTCGCATCGCGGGCGAAGACAGTTCCGCTTGTAGTGAAGTTCGATCCGATGGTGGGTCCGCGGTCCTTGACATAGAAGTTGTCAAAGGTGTCGAAGGCGTCGAAGTTGTCGATTCTAATTCTGGCCATAGTGGTTTTGGCCCTGGGTCAGCCGATTGTGGGCTAATTGAGCTGGCTTGTACGGGCGAGGTAGATTGCGACCGGGTTCTTCCGCCCAATTCTTCGCCAATTTGAATAAGGGAAGTGCCAATTTCGCGGGTATGGCTCAAGAGCAAAAATACCGCCACAACGGAGGCCGTAGCCAGAACTCCGACCGCTAAACCACTTGAGAATCCCGTCCGCAATCTTGCGAGTCGCAGATCCTGAATGAAAACGGCAATTCTTTCTGCAGAGCTTCGCGCAACATCGGTGAGCAATCGTTTCACATTCGAGAGGGAGGTCGATTTCCGCGATGACGGGATCGGAACGGCAGGCTTTTCTTTGATGCTTACCGGCCCACACTGGCGGATCCAATCGCGAATTTGTTCGCGGCCTATTGGCGGCAGGTTCGTGAATCTCACCCCTCCTTTTTTCCGCGTTTCGTCTATCCACGCCAGTTCGCTGCCCACTTCGATGAAGCGCGAGACTCCTTTCGTCTGCACCCAATCCTTCCGTTCCGTACCGCCGTCACCGTTAGTTCCGGGGTTGCGGTAGGAAAACCACAGACGAATCGTCTCAGTGTGTTGAACGGGAGCGGGGGACTGAAAGCAAAGACCTCCTTCGGAGATATCCAAAATGATGCCACCAGTGTTTGGCTCGAGATTTACATAAGCGAGGTCTTTCAGCGTCATCCGCGGAAGTCGGCGGCGTTCCGTCCTTACCATTGGCGTCACTCTCCTGGCACATGCCGGTGATCTTCGGTCCGGACGCCACTAGTCTAAGCAGAGGATAGTCAGGCCAGATGCCGTGGGGTCAGCAGGGTCGACGGCGTACACCACGGCGGCCGAATCTTGCTGGATAGCGTCTTTCCGGGCGGACTGGGAGGTAACTCGATTAACTAACGCAAGACCCGGATTAGGTACCAAAGGCATTCCAGTGGGTCAATGGTACGCTGGTACTAAGGGGGTGAGGGGATGCCATATAGCGATAAAACTGGGCTCTGCCCGTCAAATTTCTATTTCTTCTCGAAGTGGTTCCCGAAGTAATAGACCCTCTGATGGAAGCCTCTCAGCTCGGCTGCCCTAAGCGTCAAATCCGCACGTTCGAGGCGACGAACATCTGCAGGGTGAACTTTCTCTTTGTCATTTACCCATCCATCGGCCGAGTCCAACCCGGAGACCTCGTCGTCAAACCATCAAGAGCATAGTGAGATGGAATCACAATCTTAGATCATATTTTCCGACGATGGCATTGACCTCAACACGCGTGAGCACTTGTCATCCTCTCGTGTTTCACGGATGACTCTACCACCAGCTTTGATGCGCCGTCGCAGTCAATACAGGACACTCTTGTGGGATTGTCCGCTCGCAAGTTGCCGCTGCTTGTTGTAGCTCCGGCTTCTCTCAGCAGCGTCCCGATTTTGCTACCGCTTGTGTACATCCCTCCGACGTAATACACAGATTCAGAGGGTGAGGGAATCCCGCTTGGCCACTCTGGGCTCGGTTCGTCGCACCCGCATGACAGAAGCGCGGGCGCTAACACACCTAACTAAGCAAGGGTATGGCGTAGGTAGCCTGCCACGTCGTTAATGAACCGATGAACCGATACCTCCGCGATCCGGTGGCCCACAACCGCGTTCATAACCTTTCCCACGGTGCCGAACGGTGGTTCGTATATCCCCCGAAAATCCAACTGCGTCTCGGTTGCGGTCAGCGGGTAGATAGAAAGCTCGGCCTTCATGAGCGGGAATAAACGTGGCATGGTCGCCGCCTCCCATTCGAGCAGCAATCGGGTGACGGGAGTCGACATGGCGTCAACTTTCTCTTCGACGTTTTTGACGGAAATGCTGATGTCGGTCTTGATCCCAATACCTCCACTGTCAACATGCAGTTCAGCGGCGATCGATTGCGCTCGGGAAGCGGCAGCCTTGGTGGCAGACTGGAACACAGTGAGTGAGTTCTGCTTCAACGCATCGCGGACTTGCTCGTAGGGATGGTTAACGTAGTCGTAGCTCCGAATCTCACGCCTTTTACTCATCAACGTTCCATCCAGATTGGCAGAGTGTCTTCACACCAGGGGTGAAAGAATCTTACCACGCCGTGATCGCAGCGCATGTTGCAGATCGCGCACAAGCCTGCCGCGCTGTATTCTCGCGCCGCCTCCGACGCCCGGATCGGTCGAATGATATGAGAAGTTCTCATTGGCTAGTTTCTCCTGAACCTTTGTCTTTCTCAACATCTCCCTCCGACCTTTCTTTGGCGGGCATTAAATACCTAAAACATGGCGTTTCTGTTGAAGATTTTCTCATTACCGGTTTCAGAAAAGGAAGAAGCGGTTCTCAACGCCTTTCCAACTACAGACTCAAAAAGCAAAGGCGTAATCGGACTAGCACTTCGAACCCAGAGAGAGTAACCTGTGCAATCGAAATTGCCATACGAAACTTTTTCGTCAAAGATTCGAAGATAATGACCACTTCAACCGATGGACTCAAGGTAAAGCAATTTCATCAGAAACAGTGAGGTTAGATGTCTCAGATTGACGTGCCACTCGTACGCTCTGGTTTCGGACAGACCCAGCGCACCGATAGGTGGTGGGTACAGCCAATCCTGGTCTTTCTCGGGCTTTCCGCATTCATCGTTTACTCCACGTGGGCGGCCCTGCAAGGGCAACACTTCAGATTCGGACCATATCTTTCGCCATTTTATTCTCCAGAATTGCTGGGGTCCTCCGATGCGTGGTTCGGAGCAAGGCCGAGTTGGATGCCCGTTTGGGTCACGGCGGCGATGTTGATTCTATGGGCTCCCGGCGGCTTTCGATTTACCTGCTACTACTATCGCGGCGCGTATTACAAAGCCTTTTGGGCAGACCCGCCATCGTGTGTTGTGGGTGAACCGCGAAAGACCTACCTCGGTGAACGGACATTTCCTTTAGTGATGCAGAATATCCATCGCTATTTCTTGTATCTTGCGCTGATCTTTATCCTTCTCTTAGCGCATGACGCTTGGAGAGCTTTCTGGTTTAACGGTCATTTTGGCGTTTGCGTCGGTACTCTTGTGTTGCTGACGAACGTTGTGCTGTTAAGTTGCTATACCTTCGGCTGCCACTCTTTTCGCCACCTCGTCGGCGGGCTCCGTGACAAGCTGTCCGGAGCTCCCCTACGCAAGCAAGTTTATGACTGTGCGAGTTGCCTGAATCGACGCCACATGCTTTTTGCCTGGTGCAGTCTTTTTACAGTCGGATTTTGCGATTTGTATGTGCGCATGTGCTCTATGGGAATTTGGACCGATTGGAGGATCTTCTAGTGGCCGAGTACATCACCCACGAGCATGACGTCCTGATCATCGGCGCCGGAGGCGCCGGTCTGCGAGCGGCGGTAGAAGCCTCGAGTGCTGGTGTAAGAGTCGCCGTGATCACCAAATCCCTCCTCGGCAAAGCTCATACTGTAATGGCGGAAGGTGGCATAGCTGCAGCGATGGGCAATGTGGACGATCGGGACAATTGGGGAGTTCACTTTTCCGATACCATGCGTGGTGGGCAATATCTTAATAGCTGGCGCATGGCGGAGCTTCACGCCAAGGAAGCGGCCGCGTGTGTGCGCGAATTGGAAGCGTGGGGCGCGCTTTTCGATCGAACGACTGACGGCAGAATTCTGCAGAGAAATTTCGGCGGTCATCGCTATCCTCGACTCGCGCACGTTGGCGATCGAACTGGGCTTGAAATGATCCGCACCTTGCAGGATCACGGAATACATCTCGGCTTGGATGTTTTCATGGAATATACCATTGTCACGCTGCTGAAAGACGGTGGACGCATCACCGGCGCATTTGGATACGATCGCGAGCGCGGCCGCTTCCATTTGTTCCGCGCTAAAGCAGTCGTCCTCGCGACCGGGGGAATCGGTCGGGCTTACAAAATCACCAGCAACAGTTGGGAATATACCGGGGACGGGCATGCGCTTGCCTATCACGCTGGCGCCGCACTTATGGACATGGAATTCGTGCAATTCCATCCAACCGGAATGATCTGGCCGCCCAGCGTCCGTGGAATCTTGGTAACAGAAGGCGTGCGCGGCGAGGGAGGGGTCCTTCGGAACAACAAGGGCGAGAGATTCATGTTCAAGGACATCCCTCCGCTCTACATCGACCAGACCGCCAATACAGAAGAAGAGGGTTGGCGGTATACCCAGGGTGACAAGAATGCCAGGCGCCCTCCTGAGTTGCTAACGCGAGATCATGTGGCCCGCTGCATCCGTCGTGAAGTGAAGGACGGGCGGGGCAGTCCTCACGGCGGTGTTTTTCTGGATATCGCATGGATTAAAGAGCGGATTCCGCATGCGCCGGAACATATCAAGAAAAAGCTTCCGAGCATGTATCACCAGTTTAAGCAGCTCGCCGATATCGACATCACTCAGGTGCCGATGGAGGTTGGTCCTACGACCCACTACATGATGGGCGGAGTTCGGGTTGATCCCGATTCTCAAATGTCAGACGTTCCCGGGCTTTTTGCAGCAGGTGAATGCGCAGCTGGATTGCACGGTGCCAACCGACTGGGAGGGAATTCGCTCTCCGATCTCTTGGTCTTCGGCAAGCGGGCCGGGCAATACGCCGCAAACTTCGCCAAAGAACACTCCCAAGGCGCCATTGACTCTGCCGAACTCAGCGCCGCGGAAAAAAGCTCTTTGCGGCCATTCGAATGTGACGGTTCCGAAAATCCCTACAGCGTACAGCATGAATTGCAGAGCATCATGCAGGATCTGGTCGGGATCGTCCGTCAAGAGCAGGAGATGCGACAGGCGCTTGAACATATTCAAAGGCTGGCCGCGACTAGCGAGCGCGTCGGCGCGAGTGGACACCGCGAGTTTAATTCAGGCTGGCACACCGCGCTCGATCTCCGGAATCTTTTGACCGTCTCCGAGATTGTCACGTTAGCCGCGCTCGAACGCAAAGAAAGTCGCGGCGCCCATTTTCGGGATGACTTCCCGGACAAGGACCCCCAGTTCGCAACATTCAATATCGTCGCAAAAAAGCAGCCCGACGGAATGGTCGGACTATCCCGCGTACCCATCCCCGAAATGCGTGCGGATCTGAAGCAAGTCATTCAGGAGATGAAGTGATGCCGACCACGACGACGTTTCGTATTTGGCGCGGAGAACAAGGCCGCGGAAGCTTCCGCGACTACACCACGCAAATCGAAGACGGCATGGTGGTGCTGGATGCTGTTCATCAAATACAAGCCGAACACGCTGGCGATCTTGCCGTTCGTTGGAACTGCAAGGCAGGGAAATGCGGCTCATGCTCGGCCGAAATAAATGGCATGCCAAAACTAATGTGCATGACGCGCTTAAACACTCTTCCGCTTGATAAACCAGTGAGCATCGAGCCCATGAAGGCTTTCCCAAACCAGAAAGACCTGGTCACTGATGTTTCCTGGAATTACGCCGTTAAACGCCGCATTCCCAAGTTTAAGCCCCGGAGCCCGGACGCGCCCGATGGCACCTGGCGAATGGACCAAGCAGATGTCGACCGGGTTCAGGAGTTTCGTAAATGCATTGAATGCTATCTCTGCCAGGATGTGTGCCACGTCTTGCGTGACCATCATATGCACGAGCAATTCATCGGTCCACGATTTCTCGTGTACACCGCCGCTTTGGAGATGCATCCACTGGATGAAGCGGATCGCGTTCCTCAACTGAAGGAATTATTTGGCATCGGCCTCTGCAACATCACCAAATGCTGCACCAAGGTGTGTCCAGAGGGCATCACAATCACCGACAACGCCATCATCCCGCTCAAGGAACGCGTCGTTGATCGCTTTTTCGATCCTCTGACAAAATTATTCCGGATCTATCGCAACAAGGAAACATAGGAGAGTTTTATGCAATTCAAACTGAAGTCGATCTCGGTGCAGAGCATTCCAGAAGCTCTCGCGAAGGTCGAGCGCTACCGTCTTTTGAATGAGCCGGTGCTTGCGGAAAGCATTTGCCTCGATATTCTTTCCATCGTACCCGATCATCAACAGGCCCTGATTTCGCTGCTCCTCGCCCGAACTGATCAATTCGACTCCAACATGAACGCCAAGCCCGCTCTGGAGGTCCTTTCACAAATCAAAGGCGACTATGAACGCGCATACTATGCGGGCATCATTTGGGAGCGCCAGGGAAATGCCCACATTCGACACGGCATTTCTGCAGGATCGGGTGCCGCGTACCACGCACTTCGCGGTGCCATGGATGATTTCGAAAGAGCCTCGACTTTAAGCCCACCGGGAAACGACGACGCCATTCTGCGTTGGAACACCTGTGCTCGCGTGATCATGCAGAATCCAGGCATCGTCCCATCCCCCGACGATCAATCCGCAGAAACTTGGATCCGCCAGGAAGCCAGCTCTCGAATCGGCGACGTTTAGACGGGTGTACTCCGCTTTTTGCAAAGCGTGGGCGATTCTCTCTCTCACCTCCACGCATCCTAACGGCTGGAAGTCTTCAGTTTGGCCGCCGTTTTGCGTTGCCTAGCTTCACTTACTATCTGGCGCTTACAAATTGAGTCAAGGGATTATCTTTCAGATTTAGCAATCGCGATGACGCCAATCACCGCCCGACCAGAAAATCGTAATCTCCTGTGGGCGTCAATTTCACCGGGCCCAGTTCTTTGCGGTGCACGGAAACTACATCGGTATACCACAGCGGAACGTACGGCAAATCTTCTGCGACAATGCGCTGCACTTCGCTGCAGAGCGCTTTCCGCTTTTCCCGATCCATCTCCACGCGGACCTTCTCCGTCAGCTCATCCACTGTCGCGTTTTTATAACGCCCGCGATTCGGTCCGTCCGGCGGAATGCGCTTCGAATTAAACACCAACTCAAATACGTCCGGGTCGTTGTTCGCACCCACCCACTTCAAATAGGAAATCTGAAAATTGCCCTTTCCTAGATCCGAAAACAGAGTCGCAATCTCCAGGGGCCGTACTTCCAGTTCGACGCCTACGCCGCGCCACTGTTCCTGCAGTGCCGCACCGAGGAGCCGCGCCTGCTCGTCGGTCGACACTTTCAAGATCACATGCATCCGCGTTCCATCTGCCTTTCGCGGAAATCCTGCCGCATCCAGCAATCGCTCCGCCGCCGCCGGATCGTATCCATACTTCTTCACATTGCCGTCATACGCCCAATGATTC
>DASXBH010000101.1:0-4866 GCA_036491775.1 Candidatus Acidiferrum sp. | reverse complement strand
GAAGCGGCCATCGACAAGCAGACCGTGCAGCTCTTGCTGAAGCGCGTTGACGAGTTAGAAGCGCGGGTACGCGAACTGGAAGCCGAGAGGCCGCAAGCGGGTGGCAGCTATCTGCTTATGCCTCCTGTCACGGCAGCGCATCCGGGGGCGGTTGCGGCGCCCATGTCTGCATCCGCATCGTCATCTATTCCAAATACGATGTTGGCTTCTTCACCGGGGAGTTCGTCCATGGCGGCTCCGGCGGCGGTGCCCGGAACTGCGCAAAATCCCCAGGAGAGTGAACAAACACAAACGGAAAATGTGATGGCTGAGAGAATGGATCTAAGCAAGACGCTGCTGCGTATTCGCGGATTCGGAGACGTGAACCTGCACGGCGACACGCAAAAAGGAGATACCACGACTTTTTCTCTGGGACAGCTTGATCTGTTTGTAACTTCGGACGTTTCCGACAAGTTCAAATTTCTGAGCGAAATTGTTTTCGAGGGTGGTCCCGACAACATTTACGGAAACACTCGAGGTCAGGAGAATCTGTTTACCGTGGACGTGGAACGGTACCTGATGCAGTACTCGTACAACGACTACCTGAACATTTCAGCGGGCCGAGGGCATACAGCGATCGGTTTCTATAACACTGCATATCACCACAGCACCTGGTTGCAGACGACGGAAGACCGGCCATTCCTGTTCGCTTTTGAGGATCGCGGAGGAATTCTTCCCATACATATGGTGGGGGTAACAGCCTCTGGCCTGATTCCCTCGGGATCGTGGGGCTTGCACTATGTGGCGGAAGTGGGGAACGAGCGAGAATCGCGCAATCCGCTGGAAGAAGAGCCGGTGCAAAATGAAATTTCAGATACGAGTCACAAGGCCGTGAACTTCGCGCTGTTCGCCAGGCCGGAAGCGGTACCGGGATTGCAGACTGGCTTTTCTATTTATCGCGATGTGCTGGTGCCGGCGAATCAACCGAGAATTGGTGAGACCATTCTGGCCGCGCACGCAGTGCTGATTCGCGCAAAATACGAATGGTTAAATGAGGCGGCGTTGATTCGGCACGCACCTTTTGGAACTTCGGAAGTGTGGAACACACCAGCTTTCTACACGCAGGTTTCGCGGCAATTTGGACTGTTTCGTCCATACTTCCGCTATCAATACGTGAATGCAGCCAACAATGAGCCGGTGTTTCCGGACGTGCAGTTGCGGCAGGGTCCGTCGTTGGGGCTGCGTTACGATGCCAGCGAATTTGTGGCGCTGAAATTCCAGTATGACTACACGGTCCTGCGGCAGCAGCCGAACGTGAATGGGTTGAGCCTGCAGCTAGGATTCACCTTTTAAAGGATGCGAGTGAAGTGATGCCGATGCGACGCCTAACTGCGTTTGCCGCTCTGCTGGCCCTGGCGATGGGGCTGCGGGCCGACGTGGGCGCAGCGCCAAGCGCAAGTCTCGAACCGCCGCCGGAACAGGCCGCGCTGCTGGAACCGCTGGCGATTGTGGTAAATCGGTCCAATCCGGTGAACGGACTGACTTCCAGCGATCTACACAAAATATTTTTAGGCGCCCGGAGCCACTGGACACCAGACCGGCGAATCACGCTGGTGATGCGAGAACCAGGCGAAGCGGAACGAAAAACGATTCTGCGCGATGTGTGCGGAATGACAGAAGGTCAATTCAAAACACATCTTCTGCACGGGTTGTTCACCGGCGAAATCCTGGTGTCGCCAAAAATCCTGGCATCGCCGATGGGCGCGCGCAAATTTATTTACAACGTGCCGGGCGCCATCGGGTACTTGCGGGTGAGCGATGTGGACGACACGGTGAAAGTGTTGCGAATTGATGAGCTCCTGCCTAACGATCGGGGCTACAAACTGAGGGTAGACACGCGCCAGGCGGGGAAATAAGGTGAGCGAGCAGAGAAAACTCGCGCCGAGTGACCGGGCTTCTGTACGGCCCGCGCTGCGAGACCGCCTGCTGGCCGCGGCGTCCAGGCACAATGCCCCCTTTTTGCTGGTGCTGGTGTTTTGCGCGGTAGCCGTCGTGGGTGGATTTGTAATTCGGGATTTACAAGCCGCGAATGCGGAAGCGGAAACAATGTACGCGGGGGCAGTGCACGGACTAAAGCGCATCGGAGAATTGCAGTATGACGCGCAAGAAACAAGGCGGGCAACGCTATACGCGCTGACGACCAGCGACAGCAATTTGCAGGTAGAGTATGCGGACCGGTCGCGAAACGCCGATCAACGGGTGAAAGATGCAATTTTGGAATATACGAGGCAGGCGAAGCGGCCTGCGGAAATTGCGTTGGCCACCCGGCTTTCGCAGGACTGGGGCAACTATCTAACAGTCCGCGACGAAGTTCTCGCTTCGATTCTGGAGGGCAGCAACAAGGAAGCGGTCAGCCGAGATCTCTCCGGAGGGGTACCGTCGTTTGAACGGGTGCGAAAAGACCTGAATGACGTGAAGGCGCTGTACGACGAAGATGCTTCGCAACGGCTGGCCAACGTGGTAGCTACTTCGCATCGATCGGCGCTGCGGCTGATTGGCATTTTAGGTTTCACGTTTCTGTTTTCCAGTGCGGCGGTGTGGGCCATTCAGCGGAGCCGGATGTTGAATGCGATTCAACTAGCCAAGTTGCAAATGGAATTTGTTGCGTCGGTGTCGCACGAGCTGCGCACTCCGCTTGCGGTAATGAGTTCCGCGGCGGACAATATCGCCGACGGCCTGGTTGAGGGAAAAGCGGAATTGCGGAAGTACGGCGGCGTACTGCAGAACCAGAGCCGGCGGATGAGCGGTCTGGTGGATGAGATCCTGCTGTTCGCATCGACGGAAGATGGGAAGAACCGTTATGTGTTGCAACCACTGGCCGTTTCACGGATTATCGAGTCGGTGGTAGCCAGCAGCGAAGCGCTGACGCAGGGAGAAGGCTTCGTGATTGTCCAGCACATCGACTCCGCGCTGCCCCCGGTGATGGGGGACCTCTCCGGAATTTCGCAGTGCTTGCAGAACTTAATTGGAAATGCGGTGAAGTATAGCGGCGATAGCCGGTGGATCGGCATACGGGCATCGACTGGCCCTGCAGAACACGCTCCGGGCCAGGAAGTACGAATTTCGGTGGCCGATCGCGGTATAGGAATTGACCGGAGCGAGATCGAGCAAATCTTCGATCCGTTTTATCGCAGTCCCCGAATAAACGCGGCACAAATCCACGGAACCGGCCTGGGCCTGGCGCTGGCAAAGAGAATCGCCGAAGCCATGGGCGGAAGGTTGTCAGTGGTGAGTGAACTTTCCGAGGGCAGCACGTTCACATTACATTTGCGAATTGCGAAAGGAGAGGACTTGCAGACGGCCACAGGATCCCGTTCCGCTTCGTCATCACACTCATGAACGAAAACATACTAATCGTCGAAGATGAAAAAGAATTATGCATGACACTAGGCGACCGGTTGCGCAATGAAGGATATATAGTCGATATCGCCGCAGATGGTAAGGCCGGATTGGAGAAGGTCACCCAATTACCCTTCGACCTGATCATTCTTGACGTTATGCTGCCCGTACGCAGCGGGCTGGACCTATGCACGGATATTCGCCGGGCGGGGATGGCCACGCCGATATTGTTGCTGACGGCTCGCAGCCAGACGGTGGACAAAGTTATCGGGCTGAAACTGGGCGCGGATGACTACGTGACGAAACCGTTCGACACGCTGGAGCTGATGGCGCGAATCGAAGCATTGCTCCGGCGTAATCCCTTGAGAGTGGAGAACTCGCAGACGAATGAGGCCGACGTCTATAAATTTGGTTCAATCGTGATTGACGTTCGTGGAACCCATGTGACGCGCGGGGGAGAGCCAGTGTATCTGACGGCGCGGGAATTTCATCTGCTGCGCTATTTCGCAGAGCATCCGGGGGTTACGCTTACGCGTGAAGAATTGCTCCGGGAAGTTTGGGGGCACGAAGCGGGGACATTCACGCGCACGGTAGATGTGCACGTTGCGAGCCTACGCCAAAAGCTAGAAACGTCTCCGAAGAAGCCGGAGATGATCACCACGATTCCCGGAATTGGGTACAGATTTCAGAGCTGACACTCGGCAATGCGCGGCTTTGCCCTCTGACTGGAAGAGGCATACAAGATGCGCATGGCAGCCACGGCGCGATTGTGTTGCTCTTCGGTATACCAACTGGGGCCATATTCTTCTAACAACTCGAACAACTCCACGAAGACGGTACGAGGATTTACCGCTTGTAGTGGTTCGCGAGTTATAGATTTGCGTTGCGCAGAATTTGCCTTTTCCAGAGTTTGTGAACTCACTCGTGTACTCCTTTCAGATTCCTGCGGTGTTCCGGAGACAGCCACACCGCAGCCAGCCTGGCACGAAGTTTTTCGCAAATTGCCTGTGATAATTAGACGCCTTTCCGTGGAGAGCGGCGGTAAAAAGTTGTAACGCGAGTGTAAAGCCCATGTAAGAAGTTTGGGGCGTAACTGCTGCACAATTAATCAGATACGGAAAGCGGTGTCGATTTTACGGCTGAACAGACTCTTCGACGGTGAGGAACTGATCGCATTTGATGGAGTGGAGACTTTGGCGAATTCCGGAGGGCCAGCGAATTTCGATGTCGGCGTTTTTTGCGGAGCCCAAGCCGAAGTGCAAACGCTTGTCGTTTGAAGAAAGATAGCTGCCGGTGGCGGTGGCGAAACGGACCTGGCCATTGACTTCGACGCGGGCGCCATAACCGTCGCGATTGCTGCGCTTGCCTTGCAGCGTGATGGTGAGCCAATGGGATTTGCCACCACGATTTCGGTAGAACTGGGGATGTTCGCCCAGCGACGTGGTGACGACATCGACCCAGCCGTCGTTGTTGAGATCGCCGAAGGCG
>DASXBH010000100.1:0-12961 GCA_036491775.1 Candidatus Acidiferrum sp. | reverse complement strand
CTGAGCTTTTACAATAAGGGCGCGCATCCATTTCATCGCAGCTACGTCCAGTCCGTTTTCGATTCCTATCTCACCGAAGAAGTGGTGCCGCTGATTTGGCAGAGTTGCCAGTCGCGCGTCGCCATCTCCACCATGGGCGCTTCCTTCGGTGCTTACCATGCCGCAAATTCGCTCTTCAAACATCCAGATGTTTTCAAAAAATGTTTCGCCATGTCGGGCGTGTACGATTTGCGGAATTTCATGGACGGAATGTACGACGATAATTTTTATTTCAATAATCCCGTCGACTATCTGGCGAACCTATCCGACCCGTGGTTCTACCAGCAGTTGGCTTCCTGCGATATTCACCTGATCACCGGCACCGGGCCATGGGAGAAGAGCGGCCCCACCTATCGGCTGTCAGAAATTCTCGCCAGTAAAGGCATTCGCCATTCGGTGGACAATTGGGGCCCGGAAGGCGGTCACGATTGGCCGTTTTGGAAGCGCGAAATGCGTGAATACGTTGGCAGATTGTTCTGAACTGAATTATTAGTTCGAACTTAACGTAGGTGGGTTAGGCCAGGCCGAGGTGCTCCAGTTGATATTGGCCCTTTTCAATCACTTGATCGTCATCAATCCATACATCGCAGTTGCGCGTCAGCACGTCCACGTGCGTGTGTGATTTCCAATTCGCATGCGTCTGGCTGCCATAAGGATCGCCAAACGCGATGTGCACCCCTGGAAATTTTTCGTCCTGCAGCAAGATGCCGATCATCCGCGACAATCCTAGGTTGGTGCCAAACGCCAGTTCGCCCACCCGGTCGCTGTTCTCATCAGTGTGGCAATATTTCCAGAACTCTTCTTCCAGATCTTTGCGCTCGCATTCCGCTTGCACCAGCCGCCCGCCTTCAATTTTCAGCACCAACGGTGTGCTCTGCAGGTCTCCGTACTTTCCATTAAAGTAATCGCCAGCCGTTGCATCGCAGACAAACGTGCCATCCACCGTTTCTGGCGTGGTGAAAACTTCGCCCGCGGGGAGATTCGACCAGTAGCGTGGGCTGATCAATCCGCTGGTTTTCACCCAATCAAGCTGACGATTGAAATGAGCGCTGAACGATGTGCCGGCGTTTGTTTTGACCGTGAGGGTTTCCGCCTGCAACATGCGCTGCCGCAAGCAGTCGCTCAATTCATCTACTTTGCGATAATCGGTGCGCATTCCTTGCTGCATGATTTCCGGCGTCACGCCAATCATGTGTGCATAACGAATCTGCCGCCGCTCCACTACGCGAACAATAGCCATGCGCGCGGTCAGTTCACCGGGTTGCGGCGTCATGCACAGCACGCCCACATCTGCAGTTTCCAATGCTTCCAGCACCGGCTCCGGCGCGCCCTGCATTGGCCGTGGCCCAAAATCTTCCAGTAACAGGTCCGTGCAAGTAGCTCCACGGTGTTCCAGCGCCTGTTCGAGGCTTGCCGCCACTTCGCGGCTCACTTCATCCGCGATCAGCGCAACGCTTTCGCCCGGGCGCACGCCCAGGCACACTTCCACGGCGTTCTTCGCGCCGGGCATCAACTCGCTAGGTGCGATTCCAAAGCACATCTCTTTATTTTACCTGATTTTTTCCTGACGCCAATTCTCTTGTAACTAACGAGCCACCCGCGACAGCTCGGCAGCCGCCTTTTTTGGTTCCACGCGAAACGCCGGGATCTGCCCTCCCCCGCTGGTGACATTTGCCAGCCCGGTTGAACTCATGCGCGTCAGAAATCCCGCCATTTTTCCGCGAAACAGATACGGCGCGAAATCCACCAGCATGTCGCGATATTCCACCTTATTTCCTTTGCCTATAAACGGGAATTCGCCGCGGCTTATCGGAATCCGCTCCTGGACAATCCACGCGCCTTTGCCTTCGCCAGGCTTTCCACCAGGCAGCGCCTGCTCGATCGCGCTTTCCCATCCGCGTTCGTCCACTTCCCAGCCGAGTGTTACACCTGTCCCACCGTATTCGTCGCTGGGCTTGATCACCAGGTTCTGGCGATTTTTGCGGACGTATGCCAGCAACTCGATGGGCTCGCCCTGGTAATCCGACTTCACATCGCGGACCACCCGCGTCCACGGAATATGTTCGCGAATTATTTTCCGTTCGGCGTCCGAGAACAACGACGCATTCTTGGCGTCGGTGAGCACCGCGAAAAATGTCTTTACATGCGGGATCTTGCATCGAAAATTATTCGCCACGCACACTGCGCCCGCTTCGTACGCCTTTACCAGCGCTTCGCACTCCTTAGGTTTTGCGACGATATCGTTGATCAGCACCCGCCGGTACACCAGATCGATCTTTTTGCCTTTCACCGCCAGTCGTTTCCCGTCGAAATCCAGTTCCTGTGGTTGCGCCAGAATCACTGGCACGCCCAGATCTTCGAAACGCTCCTTCAATATCTGGAATTCGCTCCAGGTAGGCACACCCCGCCAGTCGGTGATGACCATCTGCGGGCGCCGATTCGTGCCGCCCCATTCCACATACGTCTGAATCAGCGCGTCGAGCAATTTCGCCGTCAAAGGATAACTGTGAACCTCGAACTGCTTCGCGAACTCCCTCATGACGGGAAGCTCGCGGAAAATTTCCGAAAGCGTTTCCGAATAGCCCGCACCCGCCGGCGATTCACCGTTGTACTCGGTAAACTTCAGCGAGTCGGGTAACAGAAATGAATCGAGACGCGACGCCGTGCTGGCCGGTCCCGCACCCGCTGGAATGCGCGCCAGTCGCTCCTCCTCAGGTCGCAAATAAAATTGTTCAAACAGCGCGTTGTCTTCCAGCGCAGTCTTGGTCACCCGCTCCGCCAGCGCCGCGATCGTCTCCGCCACGTGCCGCACCCGCTCTTCATCGCTCGGCGAGATGAAATAAGGACGCAAAAACGGACAGTGCACGCGATTCCCAAACGTAAGTTTCGCGGCACGCACCTGCGCCAGAAATTTACGCGCAAATCCCGGAGACTTAGCCACCACCGGCCGCAGCAGTTCATCCCAAACCTCTACGGGATTGCGGTTAACCGGCGCTGGCGCGTTGCTGGTACTCATCGCAGCGTAATTTCCGAAGCCGGCTTGCCCGGCGCGGAATGCGAAATAGTCGACGCCGCAATGAACCCCGCGGGCGCGCCGATGCCCAGCATTTCTTCCCACTGCGGCCAGGTGTTGGAAATATCTCCATGCAGGGCGCGATCAATCACCAACCGCGACATCTTATCCACCACATGCTCGAAATAAAATGCGGTGATGCGATCCCGCTCGAAATCCGGCGCAGGATTCAGAAAATCGATCGCGTAAGGGATGCCATCTTTCACCGCGAATTCAATCGTGTTCATCTCGTAGCCGAGCGCCAGATTGATGGTTTGTGAATCTTTGACTACCCGCGCACCCAACTCCGCCGACAAATAATTGTGCTCCACATTGTATTTGCGTTCCTTCGGGTCATAGGCCACCGGAAGAATATCCATTTTCCCAAAGGTAAAGCAGCGCACGTACTGTTCGAAATCGATGAATTCCTGCAGCGTCATGCAATACGGCGCCGTTTTGTCGTAAGCCTCCAACAGCTCCTCTTCGCTGTTCACCTTATATACGTGCTTCCAACCCCCGCCCGAATACGGCTTCAAAATTGCCGGACGCCCGACATAATCCAACAGCGCTGCCCAATCCAGGGGATATTTTAGATTGCGCAGCGATTCCGCATTGATGTCCACATCGCTCGGATAACTCTTCTGCGGCAATAAAACAGTCTTAGGAATAGCGATGCCCAGTTTTGCAGCAACGCTGTAATTGAAGAACTTGTCGTCCGCCGTCCACCAGAATGGATTGTTGATGACGTACGTTCCCTGCAGCGCCGCGTGTTTCAAATAGCCGCGATAATATTCCACTTCGTGCGACAGCCGGTCGACGATCACTTTGTATTCCGGAGCCTCGCCCATCCGCGTCCCGCCCAGCTTGCAGAGTTCCGCGGTGACGCCTTCCTTTTTTCCCAATTCATTTACTCGTGCCACAAACGCCGGCGGAAAGCTGAACTCTCGTCCACACAGTAAGCCCACTTTCGCCATGGCATCCTCCACTTTGTACGGATTCCCGCTCGTGCGGCGCCTTAATTCACCGTGTTCACGGAATTGGTTCTCGTTTCCATAACACCGGCGCGCGTTTCTCTCACCAAGTGGCGCACCACGTCTTTCAAATCGCCGGTCTGCTCGTAAATCCGCAGTTGCCGTTCCGCGCTGGTGCCTTCATTCATGATGCTGTGAACGTATTCCACCGCGCTGCGGCTGCCCAGATCGTCCACCACATCATCCACAAACTCCAGCAATTCCTGCATCAGTTCATGCATCGGCACTTCCGCTTCTTTGCCGAAATCGATCAACTTGCCCTCGATGCCATACCGCGCGGCCCGCCATTTGTTTTCCTCCACCAGCGCGCGCCGGTAAATTCGCCAGCTCATGTTGTGGGTGTACAGGCGATGTAGTTTCACAATAATCGCCTGTGTCAAAGCGGCGATGGCTACCGCATCCTCAACCCGGGTCGCTACATCGAACATCCGGAATTCCAGCGTGCCAAACGTGGGATGCGGCCGCACATCCCACCAGATTTTCTTGCCATTATCGATGCAATTCAATTTCACCAGCAGGTTGATGAAATTCTCGTACGCGCTCCACGATTCGAACACTTCCGGTATTCCGGTGCGCGGAAAGCGGCGAAACACCGTGGTGCGAAATGATTTCAGCCCGGTGTTGCGACCCATCCAGAATGGCGAGCTCGTCGAAAGAGCCAGCAAGTGCGGCAAAAAATACCGCACCATGCTCATCATGTCGATGGTAGTTTGCTTGTCCGGCATGCCCACGTGGATGTGCATGCCAAAAATGAGCAGCGAACGCGCCAGTTGCCCCATCTCTTCAACGATATTTTGATAACGCTCGCCAGGCGAGATGACCTGATCGATCCAACTGGAAAATGGATGTGTCCCTGCCGCCGCAACCTGCAGTCCGGTGCTTTCCGCCGCGGCCACCAGATCGTGACGCGTGCGATGCATCTCTAATCGCAGTTCGCCCACGTTTTCGCAGATTTTCGTCCCGGTTTCCACGATGGACTGGTGCATTTCCTGCTTGATCTGATCGCCCAGCCCGCGCGAAGCCGCCGCCGACAGTAACTGGATCACATGCGAGCGCAATTCCAGCGTTTCGGGATCAATGATCTGGAATTCTTCTTCCACACCAATCGTGAAGCGGTGAGCCACAGGAAGCCCTCCGGATCGGGATGACTGCTGGGGACTTCGGAGCCAGTATCATACCCTGCTCATTTCAAAAACACACGTCCGCCAAAATCCTGTCCGCCAAAATCAAAAAGTCGGCCTCTCAATCGACTCACTATAAAATTGACTTGCAACGAATTACGGACTAGGTTCTTCCCTATAACGGCAGAGTATGTCGGTGCGCGCTGTCTTTCTCCCTAAAATTCTCCCCGACTCGCAAAGTGCGCTCGCCTTACCTTGTCGTTTGATAGGCCACGGTATCCCATAGCGGACAAACAGGTCCAGACCCGGGCTCGATTTTCAGAATTCGCCTAAAGGAGATTTCATGAAGAGAATTTTCACGTGGTTCCTGATTGCGGTGATCGCGCTGACAGGCGCGGCTTGGCTCTATGCTCAGGCTGATACGGAAAAAGCAGTTGCTGGCCTCGAACAAAAATGGCTCGAGTCCCAGAAGGCAAATAATCCAGACATAGTCGCCCCGTTGCTCGCCGACAAATTCGTCAGCACCGGCAGCGATGGAAAAGTAAACGACAAGGCTGGTACTTTGGCCGATGCGAAAAAAAACAAATACAGCAGCGCCGAGTATGAAGACGTGAAAGTCACGGTATTCGGCGACACCGCCATCGCCACCGGCGGCTTCAAAGGCAAGGGTACCGACGCATCCGGAAAGCCGATGGACGTTCACGAGCGCTGGACCGATACCTGGGTAAAAATGCCGAGCGGCAAGTGGCAATGTGTTGCCTCGCAAAGCTCCACAATAGCGATGTAATGAACCGCCGTAGTTCTCCTGCAGCAAATCTGAGGGCCGCCTACTTTCCCGGCGGCCCTTTTTTGTTTCTTGACGGACATCTTCCTAAGCGTTCCTCGCCCTCCTTAGTAACATGTCCTCCTGATTCGAAAAGACCGCGCCGTATCTCATACTGTGACGCCGCTTTCCATCTGTTCGAACCTGTATAGTCTCTGAAGCAACCAACCTATGCCGCGCCAGCAAAACTCCAACGAGCAACTCGATTACATTGCCGCGCTTCTCGACGATATGTGGCGCATCCCCGGAACCAAAATTCGCTTTGGCCTCGACGCCGTGATCGGCTGGGTCCCGGGCATCGGCGACGCGCTAGCCGGCGTAGCCTCCTGTTTCATCGTCTTCGCCTCCTGGCGTCGCGGCGTGCCCACCGTCACGCTCACCCGCATGGTCGCGAACATTCTTCTCGAAGCCACGGTTGGCGCCATTCCTCTCGTAGGAGATATTTTCCACGTCGCCTGGAAGGCAAACCGCCGAAACTATCGTCTGCTCATCCGGGAAAAGCAGAACCCCGGTGCCGAGAGTCGCAAAGACTGGCTGTTTCTCGCGGTTCTCTTATTCGCGCTGCTGGTAGTCACCGGAATTCCTATCGCCCTATTCATCTGGCTACTCCGGTATCACGTGACGTCGCCCTCCGCATAGCTCCATTGACACCTTTTCCCTGCTGACCTACACTCCCCTCGCTTGCTCCATCTATCCGCGCATTTTCATCCGCGATTTCGTATTCAGGAGATTCCATGCGTCTGAATTTCACTTATTCAAAGCGCACTCTTTGCTCCTCTCTGTGCGCTGCAATTTTATTTTTGGGTGTGCTCCCCGCATGCGCGCAAGATGCCGCAAAGCCCGAACAGAAACCGCAGGAAGAATCAAAAGTGGCCACGGTCGAAGTCACTCCGCTCCAATCGAATGCCGCCATTAACAGCAAACTGAAGTTCCAGGCTGTAGCAAAGGATGCCGCCGGCAACACGCTCCCCGATCCCGTCAAACATTGGTTCGCCGCACCCTTCGATTCCGCCGCTGCCGATGACAATGGGGAAGTTTCCTTCGTACAGCCTGGCGAAATCACCGTCGGCGCGCTGATCGGCAAGAAAGTAGGCTACGCCCATGTCACCGTGGCCAAGGCGCACATCGCGCGCATCGACGTTTCTCCGCTGCCCACGCCGCTCGCCACCGGTTCTGTGCATCAGCTCACCGCAACCGCGCGCAATACCAACGGCGATCCACGCACCGACATTCCGTTCGCCTGGAATTCGGAAAACGCTTCCGTGGCTACTGTTGATGCCGCAGGCCTGGTCCATGCGCTGAAGCCCGGCACAACAAAAGTCCGTGCAACCGGCGATGGCGCCACCGGAGAAGTTTCCATCCACGTTGTCAAGAATTCTGTCGCGGCTCTCCAACTTTCTCCCGAGACCGCCACCGCCAAGACCGGGGACGTGGTCCACTTTTCAGCCAAAGACAAGAAAGGTTCCGCGATTCCCACCGAAATAGCCTGGTCGGTGCAAAACCCCGGCGCTCATGTGTGGCCCGATGGCTCCTTCGTAGCCGACCGTCCCGGCACCTACACAATTCAGGCAATTGTTGGCGATCGCACCGCCTCCGCCAGCATCGCGGTCGCTCCGCGAAACGTCGAACGCGAAGTCGAAGTCGTCGGCCACGTGATGCCAAAAGACGAACAGTTTGCCGAAGAATGGATCTGGGATCATTACGCCTACCTCTCTGGAATTAGCGACAAACTCTATATCTACGACATCGCCGATCCCGCTCATCCGCAAAGTGCCGATCCATTCAAAGTCGATGCGCGGCTGATCAACGATGTTAGCGTCACCGCCGACGGCAAAATCGGCGTCATCACCCGTGAAGGCGCTTCCAGCCGCAAAAATGGCATCGTCTTTCTGGATACGACTGACGCCATGCATCCCAAAGTTATTTCCGAATACACCGCCACGGTAACCGGCGGCGTGCACAGTGCCTACGTAAACACTCACTACGTCTATCTCACCGACGATGCTACCGGCTCTCTCCGCGTTATCGATTTCGCCGACGTGAAAAATCCAAAGGAAGTAGCCCGTTGGCAGGTCGAAAGTTCCGCCCAAATGCGCATCCCGATTCCTCAGGAAGCCGGCGGCGGATTCACCATGGTGGGCCGCTACCTTCACGACGTGCAAGTACTCGATGGACTCGCTTATCTAGCCTACTGGCGCGATGGCGTCGTGATCCTCGACGTTGGCAACGGCATCAAGGGTGGAAGCCCCGAGCATCCGCAATTTGTCTCCAACTATCGCTTCAACTACGACGAGTTGTATGGCCCGCACTGGCTTGCCGGCGCGCACGCCGTTTATCGCTACAAAAATTATGTCTTCGTTGGCGACGAAGTGTTTCCTGAAATGTTTGAGTTGGCCTCGCGCGATCGTATTCCCGTTCGTGGCATCGCCCACGTCCTGGATGTCAGCGATCTGGCGAATCCCCGCGAAGTGGCCACCTACAGCGTGCCTGAAGCCGGCTCGCACAACATCTGGGTCTTCGACGATGTGCTTTACATGGGTTATTACAACGGCGGTGCCCGGGTACTGGATGTTTCCGGCGAACTGCGCGGCGAACTCTACGATCAAGGCCGCGAAATCGCCCGCTTCTGGTCGGGCGATGCCGGTGGCTTTCGTCCCAACCTGCCCTTTGCCTGGGGCGCCTATCCTTATAAGGGCCTGATTTACGTCAACGACGTGCACGGTGGCTTATGGTCAGTAAAACTGGGCAAGCCCAAGCCCTATTCGATGACCACCGAATCGCCGCGCTAATTCGCAGGACAGCGCGCAACCTGTGTAGCCGCTAGCTACTCCATCTTCCAAAAATCAATCCCCGCAGCCTGTGGAGGCGTGTCCACATTGGCTACAGCCTTCCTAGCTACCAAATCGATCACTTCCATGTTTCCCGGTTCCTCGCCCACGCCTTCCGAAGTCACGAACGCATACAGGCTGTCCGGCGAAATCACCACCCCGTGCACCACTTTCCGCCGGGTGGGAACACGCGCCAGTTCTTTGCCCGTAGCAATATCAAAAATGGATGCGGACGCGTCGCGCTTGTTGGTAGCCACCAGCAATTTGCCGTCGGGTGAAACGCCCAGATTGTAAACGCCGTTGCCCGCAGGAATGCGCCGCACCAGCGCCCAAGAGTGCGCATCAACTTCCACAATCTCGTTCGATTTGTTGCAAGCCACAAAGATGCGTGCCCCATCCACGCTAGGTTGCGCCCAAGTTGGACTGCAAGTAACCGCGCTCATGGGCATGGCCATCCCCTCATGATCATCCATCTTTGCCGGCATCGCAGCGGCCGCTGCGCCTGCCGATTCGCGCGGCGCCATTCCCGTGTAGCCCTGCTCTTTTCCAGCGCTCACCCGAAACGTCCGCGCTACTTTCATTTTGTCCGCATCGATTTCCACCAGCAGGTCGTCCATCATGCACGCGGAATATTGTCGCGAGCCGTCGTGCGTAATTCGCGAGCCGTGCGGCATCACGCAGGTATTAATCCGCGCCACTTCCAGCATCTGGTTCGTATCCACCACCGAAACGCTGCTGGGCACCGGATCGCCGTGCAAATTGAAATTCACCACGTACAGAAAATTGCCGTCCGGCGAGACGTCTGCCGTCGCCGGAAATAATCCCAATCCCACCTGGCCCACCACGCGGTCGTTGTCGCTCACATATTTAATCGCCGTGCCGTACGGGCGCCCATGTCCAATCGAAATATAAAAATTCTTGTGGTCCGGGGAAAACGCGATGCCATGCGGCCCGCTGATATCGCTCTGCAACACCCGGGTCTCCGTAGTCTTTTCGATCTTGGCCCCGTCAGGTCCGAAGTGCACCGTAGCGATTCGATCCGCCGATTCGCATACCAGCTTCACCCAATAATTCTTTGCGGGCGTCTCGCCACTCCTCAGCGGCAAGCTCATCACCAGCAAAATTCCGGCAGCCAGCATCATTCCTGTCGTACGACGCATTTCGTCTTCTCCTGAGCCGGCTCGATTCTATCCCAATCCGCCGACGCAATTTGGCTCTCGACGCCTTGCCGCGGGTATTGAGACACTTTCTCTATGCAAATCGCGCCGTTTCGCATTGAAGAATATTTTGGCAAGTATGAATTCACCGCCAAGTACCTGCTTTCCTCCTCGGATTGCCAGTCGCAAACCATTGAAGAAGTTTTGGCGCTCGAACCCGGCGCTCAGGAAAAGTTTCTCAAGCATTGGTGCGGCTACACCGAATCTCCCGGCGCTCCGTGGCTCCGCGAAACGATTACGAGTTTATATAAAGAAGTCCGCGCTGACGATGTGCTCGTTTTCGCCGCAACCGAAGAAGCGATCTTCGTCTTTTACCAGGCACTGTTCGGTCCTGGCGATCACCTCATCGTCGAAACCCCTTGCTATGAAAGTGCTCTCACACTGGCCAAGAGCACCGGAGCCGCCGTCAGCGAATGGCAACGTAAGTCTGAAAACGGCTGGGCGCACGACCTGAGCGCACTGGAAACCCTCATCCAACCAAACACCCGCGCCATTTACATCAACACGCCACACAATCCCACCGGCCTGCTGATGCCGCTAAACATTTTGCAAGGCATCATGAAGCTCGCCACACGCACCGGGATTTACGTTTTTTGCGACGAGGTTTACCGTGAACTCGAACATGATCCCGCAAACCGCTTGCCGGCTGGTTGTGATTTGTACCAGCGTGCTGTAAGTCTCGGCTCCATGAGCAAAACTTACGGCCTGCCAGGTCTCCGCCTCGGCTGGATGGCCTGTCGCGACGCGGCGCTCCTGAAGAAATGTCTCGAACTCAAATACTACACAACGATTTGCAGCAGCGCGCCCAGCGAATTCCTCGCCGACGTCGCCCTTCGCCATCGCTCCAAGATCGTCGACCGCAATCGCCAAATCGCGATTAACAACCTTGCCTTGCTCACCGCGTTCCTGGCCCGTCGCTCGTCCCTGTTTTCCTGGACGCCGCCAAACGCCAGCCCCATCGGCTTCGTGAAATTCAATGCCAACCGCGAGGTCCTCGAATTTTGCGAGACCGTCGTCCGTGATGCCGGCGTCCTCCTCCTGCCAGGCTCGGTCTACGACGAGCCCCACCACATCCGCTTCGGCTACGGTCGCCGCAACATGCCAGAATCCCTAGCCCATCTCGAATCCTATTTGCAATCCCACCTGTAATCGACTGTAGCGGCCACCTCAACGCCACGCCCCAAAAAAAAGAGCCGCCAGATTCGGCGGCCCTTCGTGAATGTTCTTAAATTTGTGGGGATCGTCTAAGCGGCACCCATCGAACGTCTCGCCTGGAAACATTCCCGGCAGAACACCGGGCGCCCCTGCGTTGGCCGGAAGGGAACTGTCGTTTCCTTGCCGCACTGCGAGCAGGTCGTCCTTGTTTCCGAACGTATGGGGCCGGCGTTGCTTCCACCACCTCCGCCCCCACCCTCGGCGCGCTTGGCTTTGCAGCCTTTGCATCGCTTTGGTTCGTTCTTGAAGCCCTTGTCGGCGAAAAACATCTGTTCGCCGGCAGTAAATACAAATTCAGCGCCACACTCCGAACACTTCAGCACCTTGTCGTGAAATTCCATGATGAGCCGCTCCCCCTTGCACCCAAATCGGGCAGGGGAGCCGGGCTCATCTCGCGCCTAAGCTTGTAGAGAGTCGAAGAAACGTAGCCTGAAGAATGCAGGGCACGGATCTCTTCGGCCTGGGGGCGAAGAATCGTACGTATACCCAAACAATCTGCCTGATTCGGGGCCTGATCCCGGAAGTGCGGCGCTGAGGCGGCGTTACCAGCAGGAATTAATCCTGCTCGCGACGCTGCTTCTTGCGCAGTCGCTTCCGCGAAAGCGCTTCTTTGGCCCGGCGCTTTTCACCGGGCTTCATATAGAAGCTATGCTTCTTTATTTCCTTAATGATGTCTTCCTGCTGCACTTTGCGCTTAAAACGGCGCAACGCATTCTCAAGAGACTCACTCTCTTGAATGACGACTTCTGCCAATGTATTTCACCCCAATTCCGGTTCGGATTGGCTGCAATGCAGAGCCTGTAGACTTCACCTGAGGCCCTACCCTGCATTATTGTCTCATGAGGTTGCTGGCTTCTTGTAGTCAATTCCGGCCTGCGAAGTCAAGTACTGTTTAGGTTATAGGACTCAGAAAGTCCCAGCCGCCGTTAAATCAAAATTACGGGGATGTCAGACTGTACGTTATAGTACATCTCCGCCTGGCCCCGATGTTCTGCACTGGACTGTGCTGGTACACTGAGGTGCTTCTTATTCATCGCTCGGGAGTTAACCTTCCATGGCTGACATGCGCGATGCTCTCGGAGTACTCCTCGCAGGTGGTCAAGGCGAACGCCTCTGGCCTTTGACGCGCGACCGCGCCAAGCCCGCGGTTCCGTTCGGCGCCCTCTATCGCATTATCGACATCACGCTCTCCAACTGCGTGAACTCCAGCCTGCGCCGCGTCTTTGTTCTCACTCAATACAAAGCACTCAGCTTAAGCCGCCACATCCGCGCGGGCTGGTCCTCGCTTATGGGTCTTGGCGAATTTATCGAAGTGCTGCCCCCGCAGATGCGCGTCTCGCAACAGTGGTATCAAGGCACCGCCGACGCCGTCTACCAGAACATCTATTCCATTGGCAGTGAGCGCTCCAAATTCGTTTTCATTTTGTCTGGCGACCACATCTACAAAATGAATTACGCCAAAATGTTGCAGCAGCACGCCGATTCCGGGGCCGATGTCACCGTAGCTACCATCGAAATTCCCGTCCAGGAAGCTGCCAAGCAGTTTGGCGTGATCGAAACCGATAAAGATTGGCGCATCGTCGGCTTCGAGGAAAAGCCCGCCCACCCGAAAAGCTCGCCGCACAAGGCCGGCTA